>NZ_JBFUHY010000003.1:0-219174 GCF_056402155.1 Pseudomonas sp. P4_C1 | reverse complement strand
CCATCGCGAGCAATCGAGCGTCGACCGGCTGCTCCTACAGGGTGCGTGTCATTTCTGGAGCAACAACCCATGATCGGCATCAGCTTTACACAAAAGACCCTGGCGGCGCGCAAGCGTATCGCCCTGGTTGCCCATGACCACTGCAAGGTGTTCTTGCTGGACTGGGCCGAACGGCAAAAAGACAGACTGGCCCAACATGATCTGGTCGCCACTGGCACCACGGGTTTGTTGTTGCAACAACGCCTCGACCTGCCGGTGCAAAGCATGATCAGCGGGCCACTGGGTGGCGACCAGCAGCTCGGCGCGCAAATCGCTGAGCAGCGGGTCGATATGCTGGTATTTTTCTGGGACCCGTTCGAACCCCAGCCCCACGACCCGGATATCAAGGCATTGCTGCGCGTCGCAGCAGTGTGGAACATCCCGGTGGCGTGCAACGAATGCAGCGCCGACTACCTGATCAGCAGCCCGTTGATGGATCAGGCGCACCTCCATCGGATTCCCGATTACGCGACCTATTTGCAGGGTCGCGCGTAAAGCTTCACAAATCAGTACTTGAGCACCTTGCTTAATGATAAGCACTATCATCACCTTGGCCTGATTGAAACCGTCGGCAACCCGTAAGTCGCCTGACACAACACCGACCCTGTGTGCGAGCCTGTGCCGGTCTCATGTTTGGTGATGCTCGATCATGGCTGGCCGATCTACCTGGCGATTGCCAGCATGGGGCTGGGCAATCTGTGGATCTGGTCGCGACCGGAATCACTGCCGCAGCCCCCGTAAATTCCAACGCGATTTTCCCCGTTTTTAATCCCCTTTTCGGCACATTTTCCCGCGCAAACGTTCAACCTTGACCGTTCGTCGGCATGCCCCTCATGCAATCTCGCCCCCACGCCGATGTGGATTGAATGGCGCTAAATGGATTTGGCGAGTCGAGCCGCAATGGCTCACAGCCGACCATTCATTCCTTCGCGAGCTCGCCCTATGTTCGACTCACTGTCCATTCGCCTGAAAATCGTCCTGCTGTCCGGTCTGTGCCTGCTGGGCGTAGTCGCCTTGATAGTGGGCATGAACATTTACCAGACCAATCAGAACGATGACCTGGTCAACGACTCCAGCAGCAGAATGCTCACCGCCAGTGTGCAGGACCTGATCCAGGCCAAGGCCGCCGAGCAAGCGGTGCGGGTGCAGAAGACCTTCGGTGAAACCCTGACGGTGGTGACCGCCCTCGCGGACCAGATCAAGGACATGCGCTCCATGGCCGCCAAGCGTTCGCTTGAGCCCGGTGCCCTGCGTGAAGAGTTGAACCAGAGCCTGAAAACCGCGTTCGAGCGCAACGGCAAAGTGCTGGGCATCTGGCTGGCGTTCGAACCCAACGGCCTGGACGGCAAGGACAGCGAGTTCGCCAACGACGCCGCCCGCCAGTCTAACGAGATCGGCCGTTTCGCCACCTACTGGAGCCGTGCCGGTGGTCAGTCGCTGAACACGATCATGGTCGAAGAGGACATGACCAAAACCACCCTGAACCTCAGCGGCACGCCGTACAACGTCTGGTACACCTGCCCTCGGGACAGCAAGCGCATCTGCCTGCTCGACCCCTACGCCGATACTGTCGGCGGCAAGGAAGTGTTGATGACCACCATTTCCGTACCGCTGCTGGTGGATGGCAAGTCCATCGGTGTGGTCGGTATCGACATCGCCCTCGATGCCCTGCAAGCGGCGGCGGTCAACTCCCAGCGCGACCTGTTCAACAGCGCCGGACACATGCTGATCGTCTCCGGCACTGGTGTGCTGGCTGCCTACAGTGTCGATGCCGGTAAAGTCGGCAAGAACATCGGCGACACCCTGGGCGTCGATGGCAAGGACATCCTGCAATTGCTCGGTAGTGGTGCGCCGAAGATTCTCCAGCAAGGCGACCTGATCCGCGCGGTGTACCCGGTCAGTCCGATTGCCGATGCCAATGCCTGGGCCGTGGTCATCGACCTGCCCAAACAAGTGCTGCTGGCCGACTCGGTGAAGCTCCAAGCGGTGCTCGACGATGCCCAGCAAAGCGGTACGCTCAAGGCACTGTCTGTGGCGGTGATTGCCGGCCTGCTCGGGCTGTTGCTGATGTGGCTCACCGCGTCCGGCGTGACCCGCCCGATCAACAGCGTAGCCGACATGCTCAAGGCGATTGCCAGTGGCGACGGCGACCTGACCCAGCGCCTGCACTACAGCAAGCAGGACGAACTGGGCGAACTGGTGAGCTGGTTCAACCGCTTCCTCGACAAGCTGCAACCGACCATCGCGCAGATCAAGCAAAGCATCACCGATGCCCGCGGCACCGCCGACCAGTCTTCGGAAATCGCCCGCCAGACCAGCGAAGGCATGCAGTTGCAATTCCGCGAAATCGATCAGGTTGCCACGGCGTCCAACGAAATGAGCGCCACCGCCCACGATGTCGCCAACAGCGCTTCGAACGCGGCCAATGCGGCCAAGGGTGCCGACCAATCGGCCCGCGACGGCCTGTCGATCATCGAGCGCAGCACCCGCGATATCAATCAACTGGCCGAAGAGGTCAGCAAGGCCGTGACCGAAGTCGAAGCCCTCGCGGTCAACAGCGAGCAGATCGGTTCGGTGCTGGAGGTGATTCGCAGCATCGCCGAACAAACCAACCTGCTGGCGCTCAACGCGGCGATTGAAGCCGCCCGTGCCGGCGAGAGCGGTCGCGGCTTTGCGGTGGTGGCCGATGAAGTGCGCAACCTGGCCAAGCGTACCCAGGACTCGGTGGAAGAAATTCGCCTGGTGATCGAACGCATCCAGTCCGGCACCCGCGGCGTGGTCGCCACCATGCACTCAAGCCAGACCCAGGCCCACAGCAACGCCGAGCAGATCCAGCAGGCGGTCCAGGCCTTGGGCAAGATCAGTGACGCAGTCACCGTGATCAGCGATATGAACCTGCAAATCGCCAGCGCCGCCGAGCAGCAAAGCGCCGTCGCCGAAGAGGTCAACCGCAACGTCTCGGCGATCCGCACCGTCACCGAAACCCTGACCGGCCAGGCCACGGAGTCGGCGCAGATCAGCAGCCAGCTCAACGCCCTGACCACCCAGCAGATGAAGTTGATGGATCAGTTCCGCGTTTAAAAACCTACCGAAGATCCCCTGTGGGAGCGAGCTTGCTCGCGATAGCGGTCTTTCAATCAACATTGATGTTGAATGTAATTCCGTCATCGCGAGCAAGCTCGCTCCCACAGAGGGATTTCATCTGACCTGGAATTTTTTGAACTATGATCGGGCTCTCGCTCCGGAGGGCCCTTCGATGACTGATCTGCTCACGTCCATTCAAGCTGCACTCGGTTTGCCTCACACCCCGATTCCATTCACGTCCAGCGGCGCCCTGCCCTCGGCATTTGCCGTCACGGATCTGGCCTGCGCCAGCATGGCCGCCGCCGGCCAGGCCGCCAGCGAACTGCTGCACCAACAAACCGGACGCCTGCCCGACCTTGAAGTTGACCGACGCCTGGCGTCCTTCTGGTTCGCAACCTCGATTCGCCCGATCGGCTGGAGCGTTCCGCCGCTGTGGGATGCGGTGGCCGGTGACTACGCCACCCGCGATGGCTGGATTCGCCTGCACACCAACGCCCCCCATCACCGCGCCGCTGCCGAAAGYGTGCTCGGTGCCTGTACCGACCGTGCAGCGATGGCTTGCCAAGTGGCGCAATGGGCGAAAAGCGAGCTGGAGCAGGCGGTGGTCGATGCCGGTGGCTGTGCCGCCGAAATGCGCACCTGGGATCAATGGCAGACCCATCCTCAAGGCCAGGCGGTAAATGCCGAAACCTTGATTCATTTCACCAACCACCCTGGCCAGAGCGACAAACCGTGGGCGGGCTCAGTGTCCCGGCCACTGTCGGGCATCAAGGTGCTGGATTTAACCCGGGTGCTGGCAGGCCCCATCGCCAGCCGCTTTCTGGCAGGCCTGGGCGCCGATGTCTTGCGTATCGATCCGCCGACCTGGAACGAGCCGGGGGTGGTGCCGGAAGTCACGTTGGGAAAACGCTGCGCGCGTCTTGATCTGAACGACAGGTCCGACCGCGACGTATTCGAATGCCTGCTCAAGGACGCCGACATTCTGCTCCACGGCTATCGCGCCGATGCACTGGAGCGGCTTGGCCTGGGCATGAATGAGCGCCGGCAACTGAACCCGGGCCTGATCGATGTTTGCCTCAACGCCTATGGCTGGAGCGGCCCCTGGCAAAACCGCCGGGGCTTCGACAGCCTGGTGCAGATGAGCAGTGGCATTGCCGAAGCGGGCATGCGCTGGAAGCAGGCGGACAAGCCGACGCCGTTGCCGGTACAGGCCCTCGATCACGCCACCGGGTATTTGATGGCGGCCAGTGCGATCCGGTTGTTGGCGCAGCGGTTGAACGACAGTACGGGGGGCTCGGCCCGGTTGTCGTTGGCGTGTACCGCGAAGTTGTTGATCGGGCAAGGAGCCGGCCCGGATGAGCAGTTGCGCGCCGAAGATCAACACGATCAGGGGATACAGGTTGAGCAAACACCCTGGGGGCCGGCGCATCGGTTGCAGGCGCCCCTGAAGATCATCGGGACGCCGTTGCGGTGGGCATTGCCCGCTACTGAACTGGGTTCACATCCCGCGCAGTGGTGGTGACAGTCATATCGCCATCGCGGGCAAGCCCGCTCCCACAGGTGACCGAGAACTTCCGAGCGACCGCGATCAACTGTGGGAGCGGGCTTGCCCGCGATGGCGCCAGAAGCGGCAACAAAAAACCGGGATCAGCTCAGTCCGCCCGACTCAAAGAAGTCCACAGCACCTGCGCCGCATACCCTCGATAAGGCCGCCACCCCTCAGCCCGCAACAACAGCTGCCTGGCTGTCACCGGCCCACCCTCCAGCGCCGCCAACGCATTGATCAACCCCACGTCGCCATTGGGAAATCCATCCATCTCCCGCAACTGTCGCAACGCAATGTATTGCGCCGTCCAGTCACCAATCCCGTGCAAGGCCAATAACCGCGCTACGCCTCCCTCCCGACCGGGCTCGAACAACCGCGGATCATCGAGTAATGCCTGGGCCACCCCCGACAGCGTCCGGCCTCGGCTTTTCGGCATGCCCAACGCAGCCAGATCCGCGCCAGCCAAAACGCTGACCTCGGGAAACACATGGGTCAACCCCGGCAACCGTGAATGGAATGGCGTGCCGTACTGTGCTACCAGTTTGCCCGCCAGCTTGATCGCCGCCGCCACCGTAATCTGCTGCCCCAGCACCGCGCGGATCGCCAACTCCAGGCCATCCCACGCCCCCGGCACACGCAGCCCGGGGTGCTCGGCAATCAGCCGCGCCAACAGGGGATCAACTGCCAGGTGCCGGTGAATCGTGGACAGGTCGGCGTCCAGATCAAACATCCGCCGCACGCTTGCGACGATTGCAGGGACGGCACCCGAATCAGGAAAATCCAGGGTCAACTCAAGGGCATCCGAGGTGCCAGGCTGGATCGAGAACATACCGCAAGCACCGTTCAAACCGATGCTGCGCGAATACACACCGTCGACCACCGTTTCCAACCCGACAATCGCCCGCGCCGACAAAAACCCGAGCAACGCCGGCCAGTCATAGGGTGGCTGGTAGGCCAGCAACAGCTTCACAGACCCACCACCAACGCGATCAATGCGCTCAAGCGAAGCTTGTTCGGTGATTGCGACATCGTTGCAGCTCCATTTTTTGAGGCGGCAACTGCCGCGAGGTCGTCACATAGCGGACGTTAATAAAATTGATGAAGAGTAATAAGGTTTATTGAATATCGCCAACAACCGTCTTTTAACTTGCACAAAACGGCTATTGTGGCATCGATATAATCATTAGTTTTATACGTTTTTTTAATACATCAATTCAGTACAAAAAATGCATGAATAAAATTTGCAGATTTTGAAAAACCAACTAGCGTCATAATTCGAAACAAATGCTAAAAAGTTCTTGAATAATCTGCAAAAGCCTCTAGATCAGGCATTACAGGCAACAGCCCTGCGAATGATGGCACTCCGCCAACAACTTGGGAACGCTCTCATTTAGTGATCTAAGTCAGCTGATTGGATGGCCAACAGAATTAGTCTGTTGCCTCTCTTCTCCTGCATTGGAGTCATGCAATGTCTGAAGCTCCCGGAAAACTCAAACTCGGCGCGCTGGTTGCGTTAGTCGTGGGTTCGATGATTGGTGGCGGGATCTTTTCCTTGCCACAAAACATGGCCGCCAGTGCCGATGTCGGCGCCATTCTGATCGGTTGGGCGATCACCGCCGTCGGCATGCTCACCCTGGCGTTTGTGTTCCAGACCCTGGCCAACCGCAAACCCGACCTTGATGGCGGGGTTTACGCCTACGCCAAGGCCGGTTTCGGCGACTACATGGGCTTCTCGTCCGCCTGGGGGTACTGGATCAGTGCCTGGCTGGGCAACGTTGGCTACTTCGTCTTGCTGTTCAGCACGCTCGGCTACTTCTTTCCGCTATTTGGGGAGGGCAATACCCCTGCCGCCGTGATCGGCGCCTCGGTGCTGCTCTGGGCCGTACATTTCCTCGTACTGCGAGGAATAAAGGAAGCAGCGTTCATCAACCTGGTGACCACCGTCGCCAAGATCGTGCCGCTGCTGTTGTTCATGTTGATTGCATTATTCGCCTTCAAGCTGGACATCTTCACCGCCGACATCTGGGGCCTGAAGAACCCGGACCTGGGCAGCGTGATGGACCAGGTGCGCAAAATGATGCTGGTCACCGTGTGGGTGTTCATCGGCATCGAAGGCGCGAGCATCTTTTCGGCCCGGGCGGAAAAACGCAGCGATGTGGGTAAGGCCACCGTGATCGGCTTCGTCACCGTGCTGCTGTTTTTGGTCCTGGTGAATGTGCTGTCGCTAGGGATCATGACCCAGCCAGAGCTGGCCAAACTGCAGAACCCGTCGATGGCCGCCGTGCTGGAACACGTGGTCGGTCACTGGGGCGCGGTGCTGATCAGTGTCGGTTTGATCATCTCGTTGCTGGGGGCGTTGCTGTCGTGGGTGCTGCTGTGCGCGGAGATCATGTTCGCCGCCGCCAGGGACCACACCATGCCGGCGTTTTTGCGCCGCGAAAACGCCAACCATGTACCGGTCAACGCCCTGTGGCTGACCAACGCCATGGTCCAGGTTTTCCTGATCATCACGCTGTTCTCCGCCAGCACTTACCTGTCGCTGATCTACCTCGCCACCTCGATGATCCTGGTGCCGTACCTGTGGTCGGCGGCCTACGCGTTGCTGTTGGCGGTGCGTGGCGAAAGCTACGAAGGCGCGGCGGGCGAACGGCAGAAGGATCTCATCATCGGCGCGGTGGCCCTGGTCTACGCGATCTGGCTGCTGTACGCCGGCGGCATCAAGTACCTGCTGCTGTCCGCCCTGCTTTACGCCCCCGGTGTGATCCTGTTCGCCAAGGCCAAGCTGGAAATCAACAAACCGGTTTTCACCAACGTCGAGAAGCTGATTTTCGCTGCGGTGGTCGTGGGCGCCGCGGTGGCGGCCTACGGTCTCTATGACGGCTTCCTGACTCTTTAGCTTCTGTTTCTGGAAGCACTGTTTTGACATCTGGAGGATCACTGTAATGACCACGGAAAAAGTTAAGTACGGCGTCCATTCCGAAGCCGGCAAACTGCGCAAAGTCATGGTTTGCTCCCCAGGCCTGGCCCATCAGCGGCTGACCCCGAACAACTGTGATGAACTGCTGTTCGACGATGTGCTGTGGGTGGCCCAGGCCAAACGCGACCACTTCGACTTCGTCACCAAGATGCGCGAACGCAACATCGATGTGCTGGAAATGCACAACCTGCTGACGGACATCGTCGCCATCCCCGAAGCCCTGGACTGGATCCTGGAACGCAAGATCACCGCCAACTCGGTGGGCCTGGGCCTGATCAACGAAACCGCCTCGTGGCTGCGCAGCCTGCAGCCGCGCAAGATCGCCGAGTTCCTGATCGGCGGCGTATCGGGCGATGATCTGCCGACCAGTTTCGGTGGCAAGGCCATCGAGATGTTCCGCGACTTCCTCGGCAACTCCAGCTTCATCCTGCCGCCGCTGCCCAACACCCAGTTCACCCGCGATACCACCTGCTGGATCTACGGTGGCGTCACCCTCAACCCGATGTACTGGCCGGCGCGCCGTCAGGAAACCCTGCTGACCACCGCCATCTACAAGTTCCACCCCGCGTTCACCAGCGCCGACTTCCAGATCTGGTACGGCGACCCGGACAAGGACCATGGCAACTCCACCCTTGAGGGCGGTGATGTGATGCCGATCGGCAACGGCGTGGTGTTGATCGGCATGGGCGAACGCTCGTCGCGCCAGGCCATTGCGCAACTGGCGGTGAACCTGTTCAAAAACAAAGCCGTCGAGAAAGTCATCGTCGCCGGCCTGCCGAAATCCCGCGCGGCGATGCACCTGGACACCGTGTTCAGCTTCTGCGATCGCGACCTCGTCACGATCTTCCCGGAAGTGGTGAACCAGATTGTCGCCTTCACCCTGCGTCCCGATGAAAGCAAAGCGGGCGGCATCGACATCCGCCGCGAAGAAACCAACTTCCTCGACACCGTGGCCCAGGCCCTCAATCTCAAGGCCCTGCGCGTGGTGGAAACCGGCGGCAACAGCTTCGCCGCCGAACGCGAGCAATGGGACGACGGCAACAACGTGGTGGCCGTGGAGCCAGGCGTGGTCATCGGCTACGACCGCAATACCTACACCAATACCCTGCTGCGCAAGGCCGGCGTGGAAGTGATCACCATCAGCGCCGGCGAACTCGGCCGGGGACGGGGCGGCGGCCATTGCATGACCTGCCCGATCATCCGCGACCCGATTGACTACTAACCTGTTCACCTTAGGAGATCCAAAATGGCGTTCAATATCCATAACCGCAATCTGCTGAGCCTGGAACACCACACCCCTCGCGAATTGCGCTACCTGCTCGACCTGTCCCGCGACCTCAAGCGTGCCAAGTACACCGGCACCGAACAGCAGCATCTCAAGGGCAACAACATCGCGCTGATCTTCGAAAAGACCTCGACCCGCACTCGCTGTGCGTTTGAAGTCGCAGCCTATGACCAGGGCGCCAACGTCACCTACATCGACCCGAACTCTTCGCAGATCGGCCACAAGGAAAGCATGAAGGACACCGCCCGCGTGCTCGGGCGCATGTATGACGCCATCGAGTACCGTGGCTTCAAGCAGGAAATCGTCGAGGAACTGGCCAAGTTCGCCGGTGTGCCGGTGTTCAATGGCCTGACCGATGAATACCACCCAACGCAAATGATCGCTGACGTGCTGACCATGCGCGAACATGCCGACAAACCGATCCACGAAATCAGCTACACCTACCTCGGCGATGCGCGCAACAACATGGGTAACTCGCTGCTGCTGATCGGCGCCAAGCTCGGCATGGACGTGCGCATCTGCGCCCCGAAAGCCCTGTGGCCGGCGGACGACCTGGTGGCTCGTTGCAAGCAATACGCAGAAGAAAGCGGCGCGCGCATCACCCTCACCGAAGACCCGAAAGCGGCGGTCAAGGGCGTGGACTTCATCCACACCGACGTCTGGGTGTCGATGGGCGAACCGGTCGAAGCCTGGGCCGAGCGCATCCAGCAATTGCTGCCGTATCAGGTCAACGCCGAACTGATGAAAGCCACCGGCAACCCGCGCACCAAGTTCATGCACTGCCTGCCGGCGTTCCACAACAGTGATACCAAAATCGGCAAGCAGATTGCCGAGCAGTACCCGCACCTGAAGAACGGCATCGAAGTGACCGATGACGTGTTCGAGTCGCCGGCCTGCATCGCCTTCGAGCAAGCGGAAAACCGCATGCACACCATCAAGGCGATTCTGGTGTCGACGCTGGCGGATCTCTAAAGGCTGATTCGGCTCTTCCTGGCCCAACACGGTCAGTGTGGGAGCTGGCTTGCCTGCGATGGCAGCGCCGCGGTGCATCTGACAGACCGCGGCGCCCCCATCGCGAGCAAGCTCGCTCCCACAGGGTCCGGGTTCCACCAAGAGCCGAGTCTCTCGCTTACTTCTCAGTTTAGAAGGACTGCACCATGCGTATCGTCGTTGCTCTGGGCGGTAATGCCCTGCTCCGCCGGGGTGAACCCATGACCGCTGACAACCAGCGCGCCAACATCCGGATCGCCACCGAACAGATCGCCAAGATCCATTCCGGCAACCAACTGGTCATCGCCCACGGCAATGGCCCGCAAGTCGGCCTGCTGTCATTGCAAGCGGCGGCCTACACCTCTGTCACCCCTTACCCGCTGGATGTGCTCGGCGCCGAAACTGAAGGCATGATCGGCTACATCATCGAACAGGAACTGGGCAACCTGCTGGACTTCGAAGTGCCCTTCGCGACCTTGCTTACCCAGGTCGAAGTCGATGCCAATGACCCGGCCTTCAAGAACCCCACCAAGCCCATCGGCCCGGTCTACAGCAAGGCCGATGCGGAAAAACTCGCCGCCGAAAAAGGCTGGGCAATCGCCCCTGACGGCGACAAATACCGCCGCGTGGTTGCCAGCCCGAAACCCAAGCGCATCTTCGAAATCCGTCCGATCAAATGGCTGCTGGAAAAAAGCAGCATCGTGATCTGCGCCGGTGGCGGCGGCATTCCGACCATGTATACCTCGCCCGGCAAACTCGAGGGCGTCGAAGCGGTCATCGACAAAGACCTGTGCTCGGCGCTGCTGGCCGAACAGCTTGAAGCCGATCTGCTGGTGATCGCCACTGACGTCAACGCCGCTTTCATCGACTTCGGCAAGCCCACGCAGAAAGCCATCGCCCAGGCCCACCCCGACGAAATGGAAAAACTCGGCTTCGCCGCCGGCTCCATGGGACCGAAGGTGCAGGCAGCCTGCGAATTCGCGCGCCATACTGGAAAAGTCGCAGTGATCGGTTCGCTCGCGGACATCGAAGCAATTGTCCAGGGCACCGCCGGTACACGCATCAGTACGGCAACACCAGGCATTACCTACTTGTAAGGAGAGACGTCTATGGCACAGTTTGAGCCAGGTCACTTGCACATCGAACGACATGCGCTGACCCCGGATGATGTCAGCTACAACGTGCACCTCGACTATGAAGTCAGCAAGAATGCCAAAGGGGAAAAAGGCATCCAGTTCACTATGCATGGCAGCATTCAGGGCAAGGAGATGTCAGAGCCCTTCTTCCTGCCCAAGGAGGAGGCCTACAACTTCGCCAGCAACGTGACGAAAATCGCCGAGAAGTACGGGATTCCGAAGACGCACAGCCAGATCGGATCGGTCCACAAACATTACGATTTGATGTTTGAAGACATCCGGCAGCAGTTGAATATGAAATCAGGCGACCCGGTAAACCCCGAACACTTCGAATAACCTAGTCTCCCTGTAGGAGCGAGCCTGCTCGCGAAGGCGGAGTGTCAGCCAATATCTTTGTGACTGATACCTCGCTTTCGCGAGCAGGCTCACTCCTACAAAGATCAATGTCGCCCTGAATATCGGCGGCACATTTCACCATTCGCCCGCCCCAAGGCATACTTGCCACCCTCCGCACTGCAGAACCCAAGACCGCCCCATGCGTATCCACGTCAGCTTCATCGACCGCGTCGGTATCACCCAGGAAGTCCTGGCCCTTCTCGGTGGGCGCAATCTGAACCTGGATGCGGTGGAAATGGTCCCGCCCAATGTTTATATCGACGCCCCGACCCTGAGCCCGCAAGTGCTCGAGGAGCTGCGCGATGCCCTGTTCAGCGTGCGTGGCGTGCAAGCGGTGACGGTGGTCGACATCCTGCCCGGCCAGCGCCGGCACTTGCAGCTCGACGCCTTGCTGGCCGCCATGACCGACCCGGTACTGGCGCTGGACAGCAACGGCAAGGTGCTGCTGGCCAACCCGGCCTTGATCGCCCTGTACGGCCGCGAACCGAACGGTGAAAGCGTGGGCGAGCTGTTTTCCGACCCGGCCTTGCTCGACGCCCTGCTTGAACAGGGCTTTCGCCTGCCGCTGCGGGAAATCACCGTCAACGGCCAGACCCTGTTGCTCGACGCCACTCCGATTACCGATGCTGGCGCCCTGCTGACCCTGTATCAACCGAACCGCATCGGCGAACGCCTTTCCGCGCTGCACCATGACCACGCCGAAGGTTTCGACGCACTGCTCGGCGAGTCCCCGGTGATCCGCACCCTCAAGGCGCGCGCCCAGCGGGTGGCGGCCCTCGATGCACCGCTGTTGATCCAGGGCGAAACCGGCACCGGCAAAGAACTGGTGGCCCGGGCCTGCCACGCCATCAGCGCCCGGCACAGCTCACCGTTTCTGGCGTTGAATTGCGCGGCATTGCCGGAGAACCTCGCCGAAAGCGAACTGTTCGGCTACGCCCCCGGCGCTTTCACTGGCGCGCAGCGGGGCGGTAAGCCAGGACTGATGGAACTGGCCAACCAGGGCACGGTGTTTCTCGATGAAATCGGCGAAATGTCGCCGTACTTGCAGGCCAAATTGTTGCGTTTCCTCAACGACGGCAGTTTTCGCCGGGTCGGCGGAGACCGTGAGGTCAAGGTCAACGTACGGATCCTCAGCGCGACCCACCGCGACCTGGAAAAAATGGTCGGCGAAGGCCTGTTCCGCGAAGACCTGTTCTATCGCCTCAACGTCCTCAACGTCGAAGTGCCACCCCTGCGCGAACGCGGCCAGGACATCCTGCTACTGGCCCGTTACTTCATGCAGCAGGCCTGCGCGCAGATCCAGCGCCCGATCTGTCGCCTGGCGCCGGGCACTTACCCGGCGCTGCTGGGCAACCGCTGGCCGGGCAACGTGCGGCAATTGCAAAACGTGATCTTCCGTGCCGCGGCGATCTGCGAAAGCAGCCTGGTGGACATCGGCGACCTCGACATCGCTGGCACCTCGGTAGCGCGCCAGAGCGACCACGACGTCGACAGCCTGGAACAGGCCATGGACGAATTCGAAAAAACCCTGCTGGAAAAGCTTTACGCCAGCTATCCCTCGACCCGGCAACTGGCGACCCGCCTGCAAACCTCCCACACCGCAATAGCCCATCGGTTGCGCAAGTACGGGATTCCGGGCAAGGCCTGAGGCCTCAATGTCCAATCCACCACAGATCCCTGTGGGAGCGAGCTTGCTCGCGATAGCGGAGTGACATTCACAAAGTTGTCGACTGACACGCCCTCATCGCGAGCAAGCTCGCTCCCACAGGTTTCGTGCCTGGCTTGAAATAACTCACCCAAAAACGACCTCCACCTGTACTGAAAGCGCTACAGCGGAACGATATCGCTACACCCCTCTCCGATCGCGCCTGCGCAAGGCTTTGATCCACCTCGGCTTTTATCCACGACCCATGCCGTATCGATTTCGCTACAGTGAGCGCATTTCAGCGGTTATCGAAACCACCTAAATCATTGATCAATAACGATAAAACAACGTTGGCCGCGTTCTTGCTATGTAGACCTCCACAACCAGGGCATCGCCCAAGCATTCAATCGCGTCCACCAGACGAGTCTGGCCCCTTAGGAGTTTCCATGAGCGAGTTGCGTTTTACTGAAGATCACGAATGGCTGCGCACCGAAGCTGACGGCAGCGTCACGGTCGGCATCACCGCTTTCGCACAGAACGCCCTGGGCGACGTGGTTTTCGTTCAACTGCCTGAGCTGCAGTCCTACGACAAAGGCGCCGAAGCCGCCACCGTGGAATCGGTAAAGGCTGCCAGCGGCGTGTACATGCCGCTGGACGGCGAAGTGCTGGAAGTGAACCCGGCGCTGGACAGCAGCCCTGAGCTGGTCAACGAAGATCCGCTGGGCGAAGGCTGGTTCTTCCGCTTCCAGCCAAGCGACGCCTCGGCAGTCGCCCAACTGCTGGATCAAGACGCCTACGACCGCCTGATCAAAGCCCAAGCCGAAGCCTGAGGAGCGCTGACATGACTCAAATCAATTTGACCACCGCCAACGAATTCATCGCCCGTCATATCGGCCCGCGCGCCGGTGACGAGCAAGCCATGCTCAACAGCCTCGGCTTCGACTCCCTGGAAGCCCTGAGCGCCAGCGTGATTCCCGACAGCATCAAGGGCACCAGCGTCCTCGGCCTGGAAGACGGCCTGAGCGAAGCCGATGCCCTGGCCCTGATCAAGTCCATCGCGACTAAAAACCAGCTGTTCAAGACCTTCATCGGCCAGGGTTACTACGGCACCCACACGCCGTCGCCGATCCTGCGCAACCTGCTGGAAAACCCGGCCTGGTACACCGCCTACACCCCGTACCAGCCAGAAATTTCCCAGGGTCGTCTCGAAGCGCTGCTGAACTTCCAGACCCTGATCAGCGACCTTACCGGCCTGCCGATCGCCAACGCCTCCCTGCTGGACGAAGCCACCGCCGCTGCCGAAGCCATGACCTTCTGCAAACGCCTGAGCAAGAACAAGGGCAGCCACGCCTTCTTCGCTTCCGTGCATTGCCACCCGCAAACCCTCGACGTGCTGCGCACCCGTGCCGAGCCTTTGGGCATCGACGTGGTGGTTGGCGACGAGCGCGAGCTGACTGACGTGACGCCGTTCTTCGGCGCGCTGCTGCAATACCCGGCGAGCAACGGTGACGTGTTCGATTACCGCGAACTGACCGAACGCTTCCACGCCGCCAACGCCCTGGTAGCCGTGGCTGCCGACCTGTTGGCTCTGACCGTGCTGACCGCACCGGGCGAATTCGGTGCCGACGTGGCCATCGGCAGTGCACAACGCTTCGGCGTGCCGCTGGGCTTCGGTGGCCCGCACGCTGCGTACTTCTCCACCAAGGATGCGTTCAAGCGCGACATGCCGGGCCGTCTGGTCGGTGTCTCCGTAGACCGTTTCGGCAACCCGGCCCTGCGCCTGGCCATGCAGACCCGCGAACAACACATCCGTCGCGAGAAAGCCACCAGCAACATCTGCACCGCGCAAGTACTGCTGGCCAACATCGCCAGCATGTATGCCGTGTACCACGGTCCGAAAGGCCTGACGCAGATCGCCAATCGTGTGCATCACCTGACTGCAATCCTGGCCAAAGGCTTGAGCACATTGGGCCTGAACGTCGAGCAAGCGAGCTTCTTCGACACCCTGACCGTGAAGACCGGTGCTCAAACCGCCGCCCTGCACGACAAGGCGTACGCCCAGCGCATCAACCTGCGCGTGGTCGATGGCGAGCGCCTGGGCCTGTCCCTGGACGAAACCACCACTCAGGCCGACGTTGAAATCCTGTGGAGCCTGCTGTCCGACGGCAAGGCCCTGCCGGACTTCGCCGCTCTCGCCGCTTCGGTCACCAGCACCATCCCGGCCGCGCTGGTACGTCAGTCGCCGATCCTCAGCCACCCGGTATTCAACCGCTATCACTCGGAAACCGAGCTGATGCGTTACCTGCGCAAACTGGCGGACAAGGACCTGGCGCTGGACCGCACCATGATCCCGCTGGGTTCGTGCACCATGAAACTCAACGCCGCCAGCGAAATGATCCCGGTGACCTGGGCCGAGTTCGGCGCCCTGCACCCGTTCGCCCCGGCCGAGCAAAGCGCCGGTTATCAGCAATTGACCGACGAGCTGGAAGCCATGCTTTGCGCTGCGACTGGCTACGACTCGGTTTCGCTGCAACCGAACGCCGGCTCCCAGGGTGAATACGCAGGTCTGCTGGCGATCCGTGCCTACCACCAGAGCCGTGGCGAAGACCGTCGCGACATCTGCCTGATCCCGTCGTCGGCCCACGGCACMAATCCCGCCACCGCACAGATGGCCGGCATGCGTGTCGTCGTCACCGCCTGCGATGCCCGCGGCAACGTCGACATCGAAGACCTGCGCGCCAAGGCCATCGAGCACCGCGAACACCTCGCCGCGCTTATGATCACCTACCCGTCGACCCACGGCGTGTTCGAAGAAGGCATCCGCGAAATCTGTGGCATCGTTCATGACAACGGCGGCCAGGTGTACATCGACGGCGCCAACATGAACGCCATGGTCGGCCTCTGCGCCCCGGGCAAGTTCGGCGGCGACGTTTCGCACCTGAACCTGCACAAGACCTTCTGCATCCCCCACGGCGGTGGCGGCCCGGGCGTCGGCCCGATCGGTGTGAAATCGCACCTGGCGCCATTCCTGCCGGGCCACGCACAGATGGAGCGCAAGGAAGGCGCCGTTTGCGCGGCACCGTTCGGCAGCGCGAGCATTCTGCCGATCACCTGGATGTACATTCGCATGATGGGTGGCGCGGGTCTCAAGCGTGCATCGCAGCTGGCGATCCTCAACGCCAACTACATTTCCCGTCGCCTCGAAGAGCACTATCCAGTGTTGTACACCGGCAGCAATGGCCTGGTGGCGCACGAGTGCATCCTCGACCTGCGTCCGCTGAAAGACAGCAGCGGCATCAGTGTCGACGACGTGGCCAAGCGCCTGATCGACTTCGGTTTCCACGCGCCGACCATGTCGTTCCCGGTAGCCGGCACGTTGATGATCGAGCCGACCGAAAGCGAATCCAAGGAAGAGCTGGACCGCTTCTGCGACGCCATGATCCGCATCCGCGAAGAAATCCGCGCAGTGGAAAACGGCACCCTGGACAAGGACGACAACCCGCTGAAAAACGCGCCGCACACCGCCAAGGAACTGGTGGGCGAGTGGGCTCACCCGTACAGCCGCGAGCAAGCGGTTTACCCGGTTGCGTCGCTGATCGAAGGCAAGTACTGGCCACCGGTCGGTCGCGTCGACAACGTGTTTGGCGACCGCAACCTGGTCTGCGCCTGCCCGTCGATCGAAAGCTACGCTTAAACCAATGAGGGGGCGGTTGATCCCGCCCCCTTTTTGCAAAAACACCACAGTCCTCTGTGGGAGCGAGCTTGCTCGCGATAGCGGTCTTTCAGTCGACATCTATGGTGAATGTCAGACCATCATCGCGAGCAAGCTCGCTCCCACAGTGAATTGCGCCAACCTCCCGATTCCGTGAATTCCCATAACAAGAAACCGGAGAACCACCATGTCGTTAAGCGTGTTCGACCTGTTCAAGATTGGCATCGGCCCCTCCAGCTCTCACACCGTCGGCCCGATGCGCGCCGCTGCGCGTTTCGTCGAAGGCCTGCGCCGTGAAGGGCTGCTGCCGGCCACCACCTGCGTCAAAGTCGAGCTGTACGGCTCGCTCGGCGCCACCGGCAAAGGCCACGGCAGTGACAAGGCCGTGCTGCTGGGCCTGGAAGGCGAGCACCCGGACACCGTGGATACGGAAACCGTCGCCGCGCGCCTGCAAGAAATCCGCGGCAACGGACGCTTGAACCTGCTCGGTGAACACAGCATTGCGTTCAACGAGAAAGAACACCTGGCGATGATTCGCAAACCGTTGGCGTATCACCCCAACGGCATGATTTTTCGCGCCTTCGACACGGCGGGCCTGCAGATCCGCAGTCGCGAATACTACTCGGTCGGCGGCGGTTTTGTGGTCGATGAGGACGCCGCCGGCGCCGACCGCATCGTCGAAGACGCCACACCCCTGACCTTCCCGTTCAAAAGCGCCAAGGATCTTCTCGGTCATTGCGTCAAATATGGGCTGTCGATCAGCCAGGTGATGCTGACCAACGAAAGCGCCTGGCGTCCGGAAGCGGAAACCCGCGCCGGCCTGTTGAAAATCTGGCAAGTGATGCAGGACTGCGTCGCCGCCGGATGCCGCAATGAAGGCATCCTGCCTGGCGGGCTGAAGGTCAAACGCCGGGCCGCCGCGCTGCATCGGCAATTGTGCAAGAACCCGGAATCGTCTTTGCGCGACCCGTTGTCGGTGCTCGACTGGGTCAATCTCTACGCGCTGGCGGTCAACGAGGAGAACGCCAACGGCGGGCGCGTCGTAACCGCGCCCACCAACGGTGCAGCGGGGATCATTCCAGCGGTGTTGCACTACTACATGCGCTTTATCCAAGGCTCCAATGACGACGGCGTGGTGCGTTTTCTGCTCACTGCCGCAGCCATCGGCATTCTGTACAAGGAAAACGCCTCGATCTCCGGCGCCGAAGTCGGCTGCCAGGGCGAAGTCGGCGTCGCCTGCTCGATGGCCGCCGGTGCCTTGTGCGAAGTGCTTGGCGGCACCGTGCAACAAGTGGAGAACGCCGCGGAAATCGGCATGGAACACAACCTCGGGCTGACCTGCGACCCGATTGGCGGGCTGGTGCAAGTGCCTTGCATCGAGCGCAACGCCATGGGCTCGGTCAAGGCCATCAATGCCGTGCGCATGGCCATGCGCGGCGACGGGCAACACTTCGTCTCCCTCGACAAGGTCATCCGTACCATGCGCCAGACCGGCGCCGACATGAAAAGCAAATACAAGGAAACCGCCCGTGGCGGTTTGGCGGTCAACATTATCGAGTGCTGAAGCGCGCTCATCTGCACCCTTCTTCAGGAGCTGAATATGTCCACCGAACAACTGTTGAAAACCCCGCTGCACGCACTGCACATCGAACTCGGCGCGCGCATGGTGCCGTTCGCCGGCTACGACATGCCCGTGCAATACCCGCTGGGCGTGATGAAAGAACACCAGCACACCCGCGACCAGGCCGGGCTGTTCGATGTCTCGCACATGGGCCAGATCCGCCTGACCGGCGCCAATGCCGCCAAGGCCCTGGAAACCCTGGTGCCGGTGGACATCATCGACCTGCCGGTGGGTATGCAGCGCTACGCCATGTTCACCAATGCGACCGGCGGCATCCTTGACGACCTGATGGTCGCCAACCTGGGTAACGAAGAACTGTTCCTGGTGGTCAACGCCGCGTGCAAGGATCAGGACCTGGCCCACCTGCGCCAGCACATTGGCGACCAGTGCACGATCGAGCCGCTGTTCGAAGAGCGCGCCCTGCTCGCCCTGCAAGGCCCGGCGGCAGTTACTGTACTGGCACGTCTGGCCCCTTCGGTTGCGAAGATGACCTTCATGCAGTTCGCCCGCGTGAAACTGCTGGGCGTGGACTGCTTTGTCAGCCGCTCGGGTTACACCGGTGAAGACGGTTTCGAAATTTCCGTGCCGGCCGTCAACGCCGAAGCCCTGGCCCGTGCGCTGCTGGCTGAAGCGGAAGTGGCTGCCATCGGCCTTGGCGCTCGCGACTCCCTGCGCCTGGAAGCGGGTTTGTGCCTGTACGGCCACGACATGAACACCGACACCACCCCAATCGAAGCGAGCCTGCTGTGGGCGATCTCCAAGCCACGTCGTGCCGATGGTGCGCGGGCTGGTGGCTTCCCGGGCGCCGAAACCGTATTCACTCAGCAACAGGCCGGTGTGAACCGCAAACGCGTCGGCCTGTTACCGCAGGAACGCACGCCAGTGCGCGAAGGCGCCGAGATCGTCAACGAAGCCGGCGACATCATCGGTAGTGTCTGCAGCGGTGGTTTCGGACCGACCCTGGGCGCGCCGCTGGCCATGGGTTATGTCGACAGCGCTTATATCGCACTGGACACACCCGTTTGGGCGATCGTTCGTGGGAAAAAGGTGCCTTTGCTTGTAAGCAAAATGCCATTTGTTCCACAACGCTACTATCGCGGCTGATTGAATGTTCCTATAAGTAACGCGGTTGCGTTAACGGTGCACTAATGTGTAACGCAACCGCCATAAAATAGTGCATTGTTTGGCTCTAAGCTTCGATTATGAACTTTGCTTATAACGATCGAAAGCAATTGAACAACGCTAGCGTATAAGGCCCCACTAGTGGACTGACTAAATGCCATCAACCTGAGGAAATACGGGGCCTTCACGGGGCTTGTTTTTTCTCCCGTAGTTGGCGTAGAGTTTGTTCACTGTGTTTGCATGGGTCGCTTGGAATCGTGACCTGGGCAGTAGCCTACAAGTTAGCTACATCCCGTTCGACGTCTTCTTACTCTCCTGCAACCAGCCCCAGTACTCTTTCATGAGAAAGAGACTGTCATTAATTTTTGCGTCAAAGGAAATAAGAAATGTCCCAACGTCAGAGCGGTACCGTCAAGTGGTTTAACGACGAGAAAGGTTTTGGTTTTATCACTCCTGAAAGCGGTCCGGATCTGTTCGTGCATTTCCGCGCCATCCAGGGCAACGGCTTCAAGAGCCTGAAAGAAGGCCAGAAAGTGACTTTCATCGCTGTGCAGGGCCAGAAAGGCATGCAGGCTGACGAAGTACAAGCGGAAGGTTAATCTTCTGTAACGAAAAAGCCCCTGATGCTGACATCAGGGGCTTTTTTGTGCGCGCAAATCCGTAAAATGGCTTCTTTTTCGCCGAGAGCCTGTCATGTCGAAACACCTGCTTACCCCCCAGGGCGATTTTCCTGCCGCTGGTCTGGGTCGCCGTCTGGCAGCCATGTTCTATGATTTCCTGCTGTGTACCGCCCTGCTGATCGTCACAAGCGGCATCTACAAGATGATCCAGATGGCGATCATCGGCGAAGAAAGGATGCGCACCCTGACCGAAGCGGGTGCGCTGGACGGTGATCCTCTGCTCTCCACAGTGCTGCTGTTCGTATTGTTCGGCTTCTTCGCCAAATTCTGGACCTGGTCTGGTCAGACCCTCGGCATGCAAGTCTGGTGCATCCGCGTGCAGAACGCCGATGGCTCATCCATCAGCCTGTGGCAAGCGCTACTGCGCTTTGTGGTGTCGCTTGCTTCGTTGCTGTGTGTTGGTCTGGGATTCTTCTGGTCGTTGTTCGACAAACAGAAACGCAGCTGGCATGACATGTATTCCAATACCGAACTGGTGCGGGTTCCGAAGAAGACCAAATAATTTCCTGACGCAGAAACCACTGTAGGAGCGAGCCTGCTCGCGATGGCGTAGTGTCAGTCAACTTCAATGGTGACTGATACACCGCTATCGCGAGCAAGCTCGCTCCCACAGTTATTTTGGGCCTGATTGAAAGATCTCAGGCGTTACCGGCCAGCTTCATCCGCGCCGCCTGGGTGAAATCAAGCATGCGCTTGAGCGGCCGGATCGCCTGAGGGATCAGCGCCGGGTCGACAAAGATCTCGTTCGACCCTTCCTTCAACGCCTTGAGCGTGCGTTCAAGGGTGTTCATGGCCATCCACGGGCAATGCGCACAACTGCGGCACGCCGCGCCGTTACCTGCCGTCGGGGCTTCGATAAAGACCTTGTCCGGGCACAGCTGCTGCATCTTGTAGAAGATGCCGCGGTCGGTCGCCACGATCAGCGTCTTGTTCGGCAGGCTCTGTGCCGCCGCGATCAACTGACTGGTGGAACCCACGGCATCGGCCAGTTCAATCACCGATGTCGGCGACTCCGGGTGCACCAGAATCGCTGCATCCGGGTACAGCGCCTTCATGTCTTCAAGCTGCTTGGACTTGAACTCTTCGTGAACGATGCAGGCACCGTCCCATAGCAACATGTCGGCACCGGTCTGGCGCTGGATGTAGGTACCCAGGTGCTTGTCCGGGCCCCAGATGATGGTCTCGCCGTTGTCTATCAGGCTCTCGACGATTTCCAGCGCACAGCTTGAAGTCACGACCCAATCCGCTCGAGCCTTTACCGCAGCGGAGGTGTTGGCGTACACCACCACCGTACGCTCCGGGTGTTGATCGCAGAACGCGGAAAACTCGTCCACCGGGCAACCCAGGTCGAGCGAACAGGTCGCTTCGAGTGTCGGCATCAGCACGCGCTTTTCCGGGTTGAGGATCTTGGCGGTCTCGCCCATGAACTTCACGCCGGCGACGACCACGGTCTTGGCTGGATGGGCATTGCCGAAGCGGGCCATCTCCAGCGAATYGGAGACACAACCGCCCGTTTCTTCGGCCAGCGCCTGAATGACAGGGTCACAATAGAAGTGGGCCACCAGCACCGCGTCCTGAGCCTTGAGCTCGGCAGCGATGGCAGCACGGTAATAAGCCTCTTCATCGGCGGTCAGCGGTTTGGGCTGTTTGGCGTCGAGGTGGGCTTGAACCAGAAGGCGTTCGGAAATCTGCGTCATGTTCGCAAGACCTGCAGGCGCATTCGCGCGAAAGTCGAGTATACACCCGGCTCCGGACCCATCGGGGTACCGCCGGGAAAGTGGGTATTCATCAGGCACGGACAGCGTTGAAGCTGGGCAAGGCTACAGAATAACCGGCGGATGCAAAAGATGATTCTGACTTGTGTCACAGGACGTAGCCCGCAGCGAGGCAAGACTGAATCGCAGGCAAAAAAAAACCCGGAAATCCTCACTTGCGTGGGCCTTCCGGATTTTCTAAACCGCCAAAAATGGTGGGTCGTGTGGGATTCGAACCTACGACCAATTGGTTAAAAGCCAACTGCTCTACCAACTGAGCTAACGACCCGCTGTGTGGTGGCGCGTATAATACTGATTTTTAAGGACTATTCAACACCTATTTTGAAATAAATCAAAAATAAGGGGTTGGATCGCTGATTCCGGCTGCCGCAAAGCCCTCTGCACGCAGTCGGCAGCTGTCGCACTTGCCGCACGCACGGCCTTCATCGTCGGCCTGATAGCAGGAAACGGTCAGCCCGTAGTTCACGCCAAGCTTCACGCCGGCCTGAACGATCTGCGCCTTGCTGAGGTTTTGCAGGGGTGCCTGAATGCGGAAGCCATTGCCTTCCACGCCAGCTTTGGTTGCCAGGTTGGCCATGCGTTCGAACGACTCAATGAACTCGGGACGGCAGTCCGGGTAACCGGAGTAGTCCACCGCATTGACGCCGATGAAGATGTCGCGTGCACCGAGCACTTCAGCCCAGCCCAGGGCCAGGGACAGGAACACCGTGTTACGCGCAGGCACGTAAGTCACCGGAATGCCCTCACCCGCCTCTTCCGGAATGTCGATGCTGCTGTCGGTCAGCGCCGAGCCGCCCATGCCGTTCAGGTTCAGACCGATCACCTTGTGCTCGACCACACCCTGGTCCTGCGCCACACGCTCGGCGGCGTACAGTTCAGCGTGAGACCGCTGACCGTAGTCGAAGCTCATGGTGTAGCAGCTGTAGCCTTCGGCACGCGCCATGGCCACGACGGTCGCCGAGTCCAGGCCACCGGACAGCAGGATGACCGCACGTTTTTCAGCAGTATTGAGTTGTTCAGTCATTTCAGCGCCCCGGCTCGTCATTCCATAGATATTTATGCAGCTGCAATTGCAAACGCACTGGCAGATTGTCCGCCACCACCCAGTCCGCCAGGTCCCGGGCATTGAGATCATGGTGACTTGGCGAGAACAGGACTTCGCCGGCACGCAGGTCAAGACCGTACTGGATCAGCTTGGAAACGGACCAGTCATAGTCCTCCCGCGAGCAGATGACAAACTTCACCTGATCGTTGGGCGTGAGCAGCTCGATGTTTTCGTAGCGGTTACGGTGCGCTTCCTTCGAACCCGGGGTTTTCAGGTCGACAACACGACTGACCCGGGAATCTACTGCCGAGATATCAATAGAACCACTGGTTTCCAGTGACACTTCGTAACCGGCGTCACACAGACGCTTGAGCAAGGGAATGGCGTTGGGTTGCGCCAGGGGCTCGCCGCCCGTGACACAGACGTATCGCGGACGAAAACCGGCGACCTGCTCGAGGATATCGTCGAGGGTGCGGATGGTCCCGCCGGTGAACGCGTAGGCGCTGTCGCAGTATTGGCAACGCAACGGACAACCGGTCAGGCGCACAAAAACAGTGGGCAGCCCGGCAGTCCGAGTTTCACCCTGCAACGAGTAGAAAACTTCGGTGATTCTCAATGTGTCTTGCATAGTCGCCACGGGCGTAACAGCTAAACAGGCTGTCCGCCTCCGTCAGGCACTTCAAGGAACCCCGGCAATGCGCAGATCCCAAAAAGCGTGTTTCAGAAAAAGGGTGTGAATTCTAACGAAAAAACCCGCGACAAGCGCGGGTTTCTTCAAAACGGGTCAAGCAGGCTTACATTTTCTGCAGATCGCGTTGGGCCAGTTGAGCGGCGGAAGTGCCCGGATATTGCGACACAACCTGCTGCAGAATACCTTTGACCCGGTCGGTATGACCCAGGCGGCGTTCCACATCAGCGAGCTTGTACAGCGAATCAGGCACTTTGGCGTGCTTCGGATACAGCTGCGAAACCTTGGCAAATGCCTGACCTGCACCTTGCAGATCGCCTTTGGCCAGGTTTACTTCGCCCAACCAGTACTGGGCATTGCCCGCGTATTGGCTATTCGGGTATTTGCGCAGGAATGCGGCGAAAGCCTGGCTGGCCTTGTCGAAATCCTTGGCCTTGATCAGGTCGAAAGCAGCATCGTAATAGAGCTTTTCCTTCGCCGGATCTGCCGGTTCGCTACTTGCGGCGGGTGCTTGAGCAGCGGCTGCGCCAGCTGCCGCACCTGCGGCGTTCAATTCGCCACCGGTGGAAGAATTTTGAGGACTCGCGGCTGGTGCAACGCCGGTTCCTATGCGCCGATCAAGATCCTGGTATCGCTCCAGGTTTTCCTGCTTCATGCGCGCTACATCATTTTGCAGTTCTTCGATCACACCCTGTTGGCGCGAGATCTGTTCCTGCATTTGTTGCAGTTGGTTGAACAGCTGGCCCTGTGCCGAGACAGGAGTCGAAACCCCTCCCCCGGCATAGGCGCCGTTCGTACCGTAACCCGCAGGCGGATAACTGCTCCCGCTATTGTTATAGCCGGAGTTGTCCTCGACCACAGGAACCGCAGCCCACACCGCAAGCGGTGCGAGGCTGAGAGCCAAAACAGTTACAGCACGACGGCACGTTCGCATGACGAATTACTTACGCAGTTCGACGCGACGGTTTTGAGCCCAGGACTGCTCGTCGTTGCCGGTAGCAACTGGACGCTCTTCGCCGTAGGAAACCAGTTCCAGCTGAGCTGGGGAAACGCCTTGCAGTACCAGGTAGCGCTGAACGGCTTTCGCACGACGCTCGCCCAGTGCCATGTTGTACTCACGAGTACCACGTTCGTCGGTGTTGCCTTCCAGAACAACGCGAGCGCCGTTTGCTTTCAGGTCTTTGGCGTGAACGTCCAGAGCGCGCATGGCTTCTGGCTTCAGGTCCGAACTGTCGTATTCGAAGTAGAAAGTGGTGATAGCGCGCAGTGCAGCTTCTTCGCTCAGGGAGCCGTCAACTGCACCAGTGTTTGCGCCGTAACCAGCGTTTGGATCTACCGCGCCTTCACCGGCATTGTCGCCGCCTTTGGACGAGCAACCTACAGCTACAGCCATGGCCAGTGCCAGCGCAGCAAATTTACCAAACTTCAGCATTTCCATCGTGAAACTCCTAATGAACCCCAGTGTGTTAAGTACAACGTATAGCGCCGCGTCAGTTCAGGAAAGGGGACCAGGAAGGTTCTCTGACTTCGCCTTGTGCGGTAGGAAGCGGGAGCCTTACGCGTCCATTGATGGACACGAGCATCAAGACTCCCCGGCCCTGCTGGCGGGTGGCGTAGATTACCATGGTGCCGTTGGGCGCGACAGTGGGCGACTCGTCCAGAGTGCTATCAGTGAGGATCTTTACACTACCGCGCTGCAAATCCTGGGCCGCCACCTTGAAATTGGTGAAGCCATCCTGACGGTGAATCATGACAAGCGTCTTTTCATCAGCCGACAGTTTAGGGTTGGCGTTGTAATTACCGACGAACGTCACACGCTCTGCACCGCCACCACCCGCGCTGGTCTTGTAGATCTGCGGCTTGCCGCCACGGTCGGAAGTGAAGTAGATGGTCGAGCCATCCTTGCCCCAGAACGGTTCGGTGTTGATACCTTGACCGTTGGTGACGCGACTGATCTGACGCGAACCCAGGTTCATCACATAGATGTCCGGGTTGCCGTCTTTCGACAGTACGAACGCCAGGCGCTGACCATCCGGCGACCAGGCCGGTGCACCGTTCAGGCCTTCGAAGTTGGTGATCTGCTCACGGCGACCGGTGTCGATGTTCTGCATGAAGATGCGTGGACGCTTCTGCTCGAAGGAGACATAAGCGATGCGCTTGCCATCCGGTGCGAAACGCGGCGACAGGATCGGCTCACGCGACTGCAGCAGGGTCACGGCGCGGGCACCGTCGTAGTCCGAACGTTGCAAGGTGTAGCGAGTGTTGTTCTCGGAGAAACGCTCGGCCGTTACATACAGCAGGCGAGTCGAGAAGGCACCCTTGATACCCGTGAGTTTCTCGAACGACTGGTCAGAGATGTAGTGCGCCATATCGCGCAACTGATCGACGCCGCCCGACACGCTGCCGGTCAGCACTTGCTGCTCGGTGGCCACGTTGAACAGTGCGTATTGCACCTGCAGGCGACCGCCCGCCGGCACAATGCTGCCGACCATGACGTACTGGGCACCCAGCGCCTTGAAGTCACGGAAGATGATTTCGCTGGCCTGGCTCGGCTGGCTGATCATGTTCTGTTTTGGAAGCGGCGAGTAGTAACCCGAGTTACGCAGGTCGTTACCGATGATTTCCGCCATGTCGTCCGGCAGCACGCTACCACCCTGGAAACCGAACGGCACAACGGCGATCGGGGTCGCCCGATCGCTGCCGCTGGTAACCAGAATGTTTTTCTCATCTGCCATCGCCATCCCTGCCATGCAGCAGATAACGACCAGCATTCCTCGTAGAAGGTTTCTCACAAGGCTAGATCCTCAGGTGTGAATGTCATCTTGAATGAACGATACGGAGCGAAATCACTCGGCTTCATTCCCTGCATTTCTGTCAAACGTCCAATATTCTTCACCGCTGCAACAGCCGAGGCGTCAAACGGACCGTCGCCACTGGACCTGGACACGCTGACCGAAGTCACCGTACCGTCCGGCAACATGCCGATTTGCAATACGACCGTCATGCCTTTGCGTGCCGAAGGTGGACGAGCCCAGCCTTCCGCTGCACGCGCACGAATCAGGTCATCGAAGCTGCCGGCGACTTCGTCGCCCTGCTCATCGGCCAAGGCCTGCTGACGCTGCGGCGTGTCGGAAAGCAAATCTGCCAAGGCCTGGGCCTTTTTGTCTTCGGCGGATTTACGCGCCGCGTCCTGCGATTTCTTCTTCGCAGCATCGGCAGCAGCTTTCTTCTTCGCTTCCTCGGCGACTTTCTTCTTCGCCTCTTCAGCTTCAGCTTTCTTCTTGGCGTCTTCCGCGGCTTTCTTCTTCGCGTCTTCGACAATCTTTTTCTTGGCTTCTTCAGCGGCCGCTTTCTTGGCCTCTTCTTCAGCAGCCTTCTTGGCTTCTTCTTCGGCTTTCTTCTTGGCTATATCAGCCAATTGTTTCTCTTCTGCCTTCTTGGCTTCCGCGGTTTTCTTCGCATCGTCGGCTTTCTTGGCTTCATCAGCCTTTTTCGCCTCGTCTGCTTTCTTCGCCTCGTCGGCCTTCTTGGCTTCTTCGGCCTTTTGAGCCGCCTCTTCTTTCTTTTGTTCCGCAGCCTTCACCGCTTCCTGCTCGACCTTTTTCTGCTCCATCTGCTCGACTTCGGTCTGACGCGCAGCAGATTTCTGCGCCTCACCGGCA
Source organism: Pseudomonas sp. P4_C1 (assembly GCF_056402155.1). Lineage (NCBI taxonomy): Bacteria > Pseudomonadati > Pseudomonadota > Gammaproteobacteria > Pseudomonadales > Pseudomonadaceae > Pseudomonas > Pseudomonas sp. P4_C1. Next base: position 191,771 of record NZ_JBFUHY010000003.1, on the reverse strand, counting down.
ATCTTCTGATTGGTCTGGGTGGTCGCCCGACTTTTCGATTTCAGCTGGTACAAGGTCGCCTGGACAATCGGCTTGGCCGGCGGCAGTTCCGGGGTAAAGGCAAAGCTGACGAACAGCATGCCGAACACCAGCACATGCAAGCCAATCGCCCAGACACTAGGCCAGAAGTAGCTTTCCGAGGCGGACGGCTCTCGCTGTTGCTGCATCAGGGCGCCTCGGTAATCAAGCCAACATTACCGACCCCGGCTTTCTGCAACCCGCCCATGGCGCCCATGACGGAGCCGTAATCGACACTCTTGTCGCCGCGAATGAAGACCTGGGTACGCTTGCCGCCTTCGTTGCCGACGCGAATGATCTTGGTCACCGCGTCAGTCATCTGCGGCAGGGTCATGGCCCGATCCTGCTGCTTTTCGGTGTCGACTTCGCTGCCAAGGTTCCAGTAGTAGGTCTTGTCGGATTTGATGGAAATGGTCAGGACCTGGGTGTTGTTGTCCTGCGGCAAGGCTTCGCTGGAAACCTTGGGCAGATCAACTTTCACGCCCTGATTGAGCATCGGCGCGGTCACCATGAAGATGACCAGCAGCACCAACATCACGTCGATGTAAGGCACCACGTTCATCTCGGCGACCGGCTTGCGCTTTTTGCGAGCTCGAGCGATTAAAGCCATTGGAAATTACCTGCTTATTCTTCGCTGGTGTGCACTTTGCGGTGCAGGATCGCCTGGAACTCGTCGGCGAAGGTGTAGTAGCGGCCCAGCAAGGTTTCGCTGCGAGCAGCAAAACGGTTGTAAGCGATAACGGCTGGAATGGCAGCGAACAGACCGATCGCCGTGGCGATCAGTGCTTCGGCGATACCCGGGGCCACAGTGGCCAGGGTCGCTTGCTGGGCAGTCGCCAGACCACGGAAGGAGTTCATGATCCCCCAGACGGTACCGAACAGACCGATGTACGGGCTGACGGAACCGACAGTGGCCAGGAAGGGCAGGCTCTGCTCGAGCTTTTCTTCTTCGCGGGAAATGGCGACGCGCATGGCACGGGCCACACCTTCCATGACTGCTTCCGGATCAACGCCCGACTGCTGGCGCAGACGGGAGAATTCCTTGAAACCGGCACGGAAGATTTGCTCGACGCCCGAGTCAGGGTCCGGGTTGCTGCCAGCCTGACGGTACAGCTTGGACAGGTCGATACCCGACCAGAAGCGCTCTTCAAAGCTCTCCAGGGCACGTCGACCGGCGCGCAGCAGGTTGCTGCGCTGAAAGATCATGATCCACGAGGTCACCGATGCGGCTACCAGGATCAGCATTACCAGTTGCACCACGATACTGGCATTGCTGACCAGGCTCCACATGGAGGAATGGTCGACGACGTTAGCTTCCACGCTTTATCTCCTGCTTTGAGTGTGTACCCGCGCCGCTCACGTCGGCAAAGGCCGCTCGTAGAGCTTCGGGAATGGCCCGGGGTTTCAAACTTTCAGTGCGCACACAGGCCACCAGAAACTGCCCTTCGCAGAGCAGTGCATTATCCGTTGCCCGCCTGACCTGCTGCTTGAAGCGCAGGCTGGCACGGTTCAATTCGATTACTTCAGCGCTTACCAGCAGTTCGTCATCCAGTCGCGCCGGCGCGTGGTAGCGCGCTTCGCTGGAATGCACGACGAACAACAGGTCCTCCCCTGCCAGCTGCGATTGGGCAAAGCCCAGATCTCGTAGCCGCTCGGTTCGAGCCCGTTCCATAAACTTGAGGTAATTAACGTAATACACGATGCCCCCTGCATCGGTGTCCTCGTAATAAACGCGACAGCGATGTGCGAAAGGCTCAAGCCCGTTTTGCGCGCGCATACTCTAGTGCTTACTCCTCAGGTTGCCAATCCGGCATGGCAACTGTTTTTCATTGTTCTGTGGCTTTCACGTGAAAGTACGGTCCTGGGACCCTACATTGCCCGAAAAAATCAGCACGCAATGTTAATTAATCGTCAGCAGCGTCGAGAAACTCGTCTGCCACGGGCATTTCGCCCAATCGTGACGGAATGTTTAAACCGAAATGCAGGTAGGCATGCCGCGTCACCACCCGCCCCCGAGGCGTGCGCATGATGTAACCCTGCTGGATCAGGTAAGGCTCCAGCACGTCTTCAATGGTGTGACGCTCTTCGCTGATGGCGGCGGCCAGGCTGTCGACCCCGACTGGCCCACCGTCGAACTTCTCGATCATGGTCAACAACAGACGCCGGTCCTGGTGATCGAAACCACGTTCGTCGACGTCCAGCAGATTCAGCGCCAGGTCGGCAATCGGCTTGGTGATATGCCCCTTGGCGCGAACTTCGGCGAAATCGCGCACCCGGCGCAGCAGCCTGTTGGCGATCCGCGGGGTGCCACGGGCACGGCGGGCGATTTCGAAGGCGCCTTCCGGGTCCAGCGGCAAACCGAGGATGCTCGCCGAACGACTGACAATCGTCGACAGGTCGGCGGTATTGTAGAACTCAAGACGCTGGACGATACCGAAACGGTCACGCAACGGATTGGTGAGCATCCCCGCCCGCGTTGTTGCGCCCACCAGGGTGAACGGCGGCAGATCCAGCTTGATCGAACGCGCGGCCGGGCCCTCACCAATCATGATGTCGAGCTGGAAATCCTCCATGGCCGGGTACAGCACTTCTTCAACGATGGGCGACAGGCGATGGATTTCGTCGATAAACAGCACATCGTGAGGCTCAAGGTTGGTCAACAGCGCCGCCAGGTCACCGGGGCGCTCCAGCACCGGCCCCGAGGTGCTCTTGATCGATACGCCCATTTCCTGGGCGATGATGTTGGCAAGGGTGGTCTTGCCCAAGCCCGGCGGCCCGAAGATCAGCGTGTGATCCAGGGATTCGTTACGACCGCGAGCGGCTTGAATGAACAACTCCATCTGCTCGCGAACGGTCGGCTGGCCAATGTATTCGGCCAGGCTGACTGGGCGAATCGCCCGGTCCTGGACTTCTTCGCGCTCACGCGGACTGTGCGCGGCAGCGATCAGACGATCAGCTTCAATCACTTAGATCATTCCCTTCAAGGCGCGGCGGATCATGTCTTCGCTGCTCAAACCTTTCTCTTTGATTGCAGAAATCGCCTTGCTGGCTTCCTGCGGCTTGTAGCCCAGGGAAATCAGCGCGCTGACCGCGTCGTTTTCAGCAGTGTTCACCGGGGCCGGCCCATCCGGCTGGTTCGGCACCAGGGCGAACATGGCCGGTACGGTTTCCCAGGCCTTGAAGCGATCCTTGAGCTCCACCAGCAAGCGTTCGGCGGTTTTCTTGCCGACACCCGGGACCTTGGTCAGCGCCGACGTGTCCTGGGACTGTACGCAACGAACCAGTTCGTCGACTTCCAGGCTCGACATCAAGGCCAGCGCCAGTTTCGGCCCGACACCATTGAGGCGGATCAACTCGCGAAAAAAGTCGCGCTCACGCTTGCCGACAAAACCATAGAGCAACTGTGCGTCTTCGCGCACGACCAAATGGGTGTGCAAGGTCAGCGGCTCACCGACCGACGGTAAGCGGTAAAGGGTCGTCATGGGCACTTCGAGTTCATAGCCCAGGCCATTTACATCCAGAATCAGATGCGGAGGCTGCTTCTCAGCCAGGGTGCCGCGCAAACGTCCAATCACGTTACAAATCCTTGAGCGTTGGCCAGCTCTGGGCCAGCGACTGATAGAGCGAGGGAATGCCGCCGACAACCCAGGCGAAACGCCCCCACTCCATAAAAATGATTGCTGATGCTATCAGAGACGCAGGCGCCCGCCACGACTGCGTGCAGCTCCCAGGCCATGGGGCAGCAGGCTGGAACGGGTATGAGCATGGCAGATGGCAATGGCCAGGGCGTCCGAGGCATCGATCTGCGGCTTGCTGGTGAGCTTGAGCATGTGCATGACCATCATTTGCACCTGCTCCTTGTTGGCCGCACCGGTGCCCACGACCGCCTGCTTGACCTGGGTTGCGGTGTATTCGGCAATTTCCAGGCTTTCCTCGGCACCTGCCACGATCGCGGCGCCACGGGCCTGCCCCAGTTTCAGGGCGGAATCGGCGTTACGGGCCATGAACACCTTTTCGATCCCCATGGTCACCGGATGGTAAGTCTGAATGATCTCCCGCACCCCGCGATAGACAATCTGCAGTCGCTCATGCAGCTCGCCGGCGCCGGTGCGGATACAACCGGAGGCGACGTACTCACAGCCACGGCCGGTATCACGAACCACACCGTAACCGGTGATGCGCGAACCGGGGTCGATACCAAGAATTAAAGTCATAACGCCTGCGGAGTCAGTAAAGGCACGAATTTCAATACAGCAAATAACCACTGTGGGAGCTGGCTTGCCAGCGATGACGGAGTGTCAGGCACCATCATTGTTCAATGTGCCGACGCCATCGCTGGCAAGCCAGCTCCCACAGTGGATCTTAGTTGCCCTTAACCGAGCTGTGCGGCCACCGACTCCGGAATCTCCGCGTTGGAATAGACGTTTTGCACGTCGTCCAGATCTTCGAGCATATCGATCAGCTTGAGGACTTTCTCGGCGCCTTCCAGATCGAGTTCGGCGCTGGTGGTCGGCAACATGACGATTTCCGCGTCATCACCTTTGAAACCCGCCGCTTCCAGTGCGTTACGCACGGAATAGAACCCGGCAAACGAGGTGAAAACGTCGATAGAACCGTCTTCGTTGGTCACCACGTCATCAGCGTCGGCTTCCATGGCCGCTTCCATCAGTGCATCTTCGTCAACGCCGGCCGTGAAGGAGATCTGCCCCTTGCGTTCGAACAGATAGGCTACCGAACCATCAGTCCCGAGGTTGCCACCGCACTTGCTGAACGCGTGACGAACGGCGGCTGCGGTGCGATTACGGTTGTCGGTCATGCATTCGACCATCACCGCCACGCCGCCCGGACCGTAACCTTCGTAGGTCAACTCGACCACGTCGTCCGTGTCGGCAGCGCCGGTACCGCGGGCGACAGCACGATCGATGATGTCGCGACTCATGTTGGCACCCAGGGCCTTGTCCAGAGCCAGGCGCAGACGCGGGTTGGAGCCAGGATCACCACCACCCTGACGGGCAGCGACGGTCAGCTCACGAATCCACTTGGTGAAGATCTTGCCCCTCTTGGCATCCTGACGTTCTTTGCGGTGCTTGATATTCGCCCACTTGGAATGACCTGCCATAACTTGCTCCGAATTCTCTTTGAAACATTGCCCGCTGCGCTGCATCGCGCCGGCCGACAAACAATAGTCTTGAACAGCTCTAACTATAAAGAAAGGGCGCATCCGCAGATGCGCCCTTCAGGTCAACCTTACTCGGCCTTAGGCGTTTCACGCAGACGAATGTGCAGCTCGCGCAATGCCTTGGCATCCACCTGGCCCGGCGCCTGGGTCATGACATCCGCCGCGCTCTGGGTTTTCGGGAAGGCGATCACTTCACGGATCGACTGGGCGCCGGTCATCAGCATCACCAGACGGTCCAGACCGAAGGCCAGGCCACCGTGCGGCGGCGCGCCGTATTTCAGGGCGTCGAGCAGGAAGCCGAATTTCTCTTCCTGTTCCGCTTCGTTGATGCCCAGCAGACGGAACACCGACTGTTGCATTTCTTTACGGTGGATACGGATCGAACCGCCACCCAGTTCGGTACCGTTCAACACCATGTCGTAGGCACGGGACAGAGCGCCAGCCGGGTTGGCTTCCAGCTCTTGCGGGGTGCACTTCGGTGCGGTGAACGGGTGGTGCAAGGCGGTGAAGCTGCCGTCATCGTTTTCTTCGAACATCGGGAAGTCGACGACCCACATTGGCGCCCACTTGCAGGTCAGCAGGTCCAGGTCGTGGCCGAGCTTGATTCGCAGCGCACCCAGGGCTTCGCTGACGATCTTCGCCTTGTCGGCGCCGAAGAACACGATATCGCCGTCGACCGCACCGACGCGATCGAGGATCACGTTGAGGTTGGCCTCAGGGATGTTTTTCACGATCGGCGATTGCAGGCCTTCAACACCGGCAGCGCGCTCGTTGACCTTGATGTACGCCAGGCCCTTGGCACCGTAGATGCCGACGAATTTGGTGTAATCGTCGATCTGCTTACGCGGCATGCTCGCCCCGCCAGGTACGCGCAAGGCGGCGATGCGGCATTTCGGGTCGTTGGCCGGGCCGCTGAACACCTTGAAGTCGACTTCCTTGAGCTGATCGGCCACGTCCACCAGTTCCAGAGGGTTACGCAGGTCTGGCTTGTCGGAACCGTAGCGGCGCATGGCTTCTTCGAAGGTCATGTGCGGGAAATCGCCGAATTCCAGATCCAGCACTTCCTTGAACAGGTTGCGGATCATTTGCTCGGTCAGACCCATGATCTCTTTTTCATCGAGGAAGCTGGTCTCGATGTCGATCTGGGTGAATTCCGGCTGACGGTCGGCCCGCAGGTCTTCGTCACGGAAGCACTTGGCGATCTGGTAGTAGCGGTCGAAGCCGGCCACCATCAGCAGTTGCTTGAACAGCTGCGGCGATTGCGGCAGGGCGAAGAACGAACCGGCATGAGTACGGCTCGGCACTAGGTAGTCGCGCGCGCCTTCCGGGGTGGCACGGGTCAGGATCGGCGTCTCGACGTCGAGGAAGCCGTTCTCGTCCAGGAAGCGGCGGATGCTGGTGGTCATGCGCGAACGCAGACGCAGCTTCTCGGCCATTTCCGGGCGACGCAGGTCGAGGAAGCGATAGCGCAGGCGGGTTTCTTCGCCGACGTCGGAGAACTCGTTCAACGGGAACGGCGGGGTTTCCGATTCGTTCAGCACTTCCAGCTCGTAACCCAAGACTTCGATCATGCCCGACGCCATGTTGGCGTTGGTCGCACCGGCCGGACGCAGGCGAACCTTGCCGGTGATCTTGACGACGTACTCGCTGCGCACGCGATCGGCTGCGGCGAAGGTTTCAGCGCGGTCCGGATCGAACACGACCTGGGCCAGACCATCACGATCACGGATATCGAGGAAAATCACCCCACCGTGGTCACGGCGACGATGGACCCATCCGCAAAGGGTAATTTCCTGGCCGTCCAGGCTTTCGTTCAGTTGGCCGCAATAATGGCTGCGCATCATGGTCGTGGTTTCACTTCTCGTAATTCGAAATTCGGTGGAGATCCTACAGCAGCCCCGCCTTTAAAAAAGTCGCCGGGTGATGCAAGAGCACGCGTGTCGTTCAACTCAGGTTCCAGACCTTAGTCAGCTTTGTCGCCGCCGGCCAGGTTCTTCTTGGAACCGGTCTTGAAATCGGTTTCGTACCAACCCGTGCCGCTGAGGCGGAAGCCAGGCATGGACAGTAACTTTTTAAGCTCCGGCGCCTGACAGGCAGGGCAGTCGACCAGCGGTGCATCGCTGATCTTTTGAATGGCTTCCAACTGATGACCACAGGAAGCACATTGATAATCGTACATCGGCATGGAGGTTGTCTCGGCGATCAGATTGCTACCGCATACGCAGGGTTTTGCGGCAAAGAGCGGGATTATATCCATTAAATGCGGCCTGTGCAGCCGTAAGACTGCACAGACCGACACTCTGCTGCTTTCGCCGCCCTGGGCTAGGCCGTGACGGTGAAACCCCCTTCCTTGAGACTGTGCACAACACAGACAACCCGCACCAATCCACTGAAGTTCTTTACCCCACCGTGACGCAAGTGAACTTCGCGATCCACGTGAGATAACAGACTACTGACCGTGCAACCATTGGCCCGGGCCATCTCTCCCAAAATATCCCAATAAACCTGTTCAAGCCGCAAACAGGTGGCGAAGCCATTCAATCGCACCGAGCGGGACAAGGGCTGGGCCAGCCCCATATCGAACTCACGAACAAACGGATCGACCCTTACATCCCTGTGCGAACCGTATCGCCCCTCTTCTTGCCGTTCATAAACCATAACGCTGACACTCCTTTGCCATCCTGGTTTCGTTAAAAGCAACTGTCTGTCGACATATAAAAACGCAGGCGCAGAGGCATAGCCAGACGAATTCCTGACCTTCGACGTAGGACAAGCCAACAACTCTTGGCAGATACTGGAGAACGTCCTACTCCGGACAATTTCCCACGCAGCGAAGTGACGCCCCCTTCAGAAGCACAGGATTGAATGGCGTAGGAAAGAAGAGCGCGAACACTAAGAAACACCCACTGAAAGATTTAGCCAATCGGTCGATGCGGCCGATTGAATCCCCCCCCAAAGGTGATGAGCTTCATCCAGCAGGCGCCCAACCGCTCTAGCAAGCCTGCCGCCGTATCGCAGCCTCTAACTTCGACCAATCTGCGGCAAATCGCCTCAAACGAGCCGCCGGACGCCCTGATTTGAGTAGCCTGCGGCTTTGCTGTTAAATAGACGGCGTGTCGCCAGTGTCTATTTTTTCCGGGCACGGCGCATAGGCTGATACCGGGTACGTGTCCAACGCCTCTTTATTATCTTGAAGCGAACCGTGCGCCATCAGCTCTTCCTTGTGAACTGTCTTAACGTGAGTTAATCAAAATGTTGAAAATCGTCCATCTGTTGATAGGCGCAGCGGCCTTGCTGCTGTCCTTCATCCCTAGCCTGCAATCCGAAGCCTTACCTTACCTGCAACAATCCGACGCACTGTACCTGGCCTTTTTCGGCCTGCTCAACCTTACACTTGCGCCTGTCATCCCTTACTGGAACAAAGGCCCGCGCCACCAACTGCAAAACCTGGTCAGCGCCTTGCTGGTTCTGAGCGTGGTCCTGCAAACCCTGACGCTGATCGCACCGATGCCCGTTATCGCCGGTCAACCCGCCGTACTGTTCAGCCTGGTCGCAGCCCTGATCGCTGTTGCCCTGCACTTGGGCATCTGCTTCTACAAATCGTCACCGGCCGCCGCCTCGCCAAGCTACGACATGAGCAACCGCGATACCGGCACCGTCAAGTGGTTCAACACATCCAAAGGCTTCGGCTTCATCTCCCGCGACTCCGGTGACGATATCTTCGTCCACTTCCGGGCCATTCGCGGTGAAGGCCACCGTGTCCTGGTCGAAGGCCAGCGCGTGGAGTTCTCCGTCATGAATCGTGACAAGGGCCTGCAAGCCGAAGATGTGATCGCCGCACTGCCGCGCCGCTGACTCAAGGCTAAAAAAAACCGCGCACAGCCGAGCTGTCCGCGGTTTTTTTATGCCTGCGCGTTGATTAATAGTGCGGCGGCGGCGCTTCCTCTTCGAACGACTCGAACTGGCCGACCATTTCCTCCTGCCGCTTGAGCAGCGCAGCCATTTGCAGCTGTAGACGCTCGACCACCCGCTGCTGCGCCACCAGCACATCATTCAATGCCTGGATGGTGTCATCCTGAAAGGCCAGGCGGCTTTCAAGCTCGGTAACGCGTTCTTCCAGGCTCATGGTTCAGCCCTCCAGAAACGTAAAATCATCGGTCAAAATCAGGCGCAAACGTTCGCGAATAGCGGCGATCTGCTCCGGGTTGTAGGGTTTTGCCGGATGCTTACCCCAAACCGGCGCTGGCCAGGCGGCATCTTCGCGCTTGCGCACAATCACATGCATATGCAACTGACTTACAACGTTGCCCAGCGCCGCAACATTCAATTTGTCCGCGTCGAACGAGTCCTTGAGCACTTGCGAAAGCACAGTTGTTTCCTGCCAAAGCTGTTGCTGATCTGCGACATCCAACTGAAATATCTCGCTGATAGCCTCGCGACGAGGTACCAGGATGAACCAGGGATAGTTCGAATCGTTGGACAGCAGCAACCGGCAGAGCGGAAAGTCCCCGATCGGTAACGTATCTTGTTGAAGTCGTGGATCTAAAGCGAACACTGTGCGCACTCCCGCCGGATCATCATTTTTCAGCTTAGCGCTCATCCTGACGGGACGGCGCGCCAAACGACCGGACGGCAGCATACCTGCGAACGGCGCATGCTTCACGACGAACCTTGCACAGAGGTCACGAGCGCCTGCGAAAAGCTGACACCCGCCCCCGAATGAGACATTTTTCGCCGCCGCGCACCACTACAGAACCGATCAGCCGGCAAAAAACGCCGAAATGACTGATTCGCAACGAAGAGTTCACGCCAGACAAGCGGTCAACAGGAATGAATTCAGCACAAGGCTAAAAATTTTTTGCACCAAAACCGCACAGTAGGTCTACGCTGAGTGCTTCGACATCCGCCATTTACTCACTGGTGGGGTGAACCGGTAACATTTTTGTTTGTAAGGCAGTCGACCAGAAGGGTGCAACATGATGCCAGGCAAGGCGTCAAGCCCAAACCAAACGCGCTTGCCCCCCGGTTTTATGAGGTTTTTACAGCGTCAGACAGTCAAATTTAAAAAAACTGCAAAAAAATCAATTTTGTGCACGCTTGTTGCATTCATACCCAACATCACCTGATGTGACACCCGCTGGAAGTGGGGGTTTTCAGGCAAAAAATACAGTGGCAAGGTAGCCCGATGGAGATTCAAACGTTTCACCAGGACTCTTTTTACCGGCGCCAAGGCTCGGAAAACAGCATTAAAGTTGTCAGCCCGGTTGCGCTGGAGCTGGAAATTTGCGACATCTAGCACGCTATTTGCGACAGGGTCGTAAAGAAGGCGAAAGGTTAGATACGCAAGTATCGCCAACATTGTCGGCGTGATATAAGTTTGCGCCGACACAAAAAGAAAGAGCCGCCCAGATAATAAATCAGGTGGGACGGCAGTACTCTTCTAAAACCAAAGGAGCAAATCACGATGCGCGTGATGAAGTGGAGCATGATCGCACTGGCAGTTGCAGCAGCAGCCAGTACTCAGTTGGCAGTAGCCGCACCTTTCGTAAGCGACCAGGCCGAAGCCAAAGGTTTCGTTGAAGACAGCAAACTCGACTTGCTGGTTCGCAACTACTACTACAACCGTAACAAGAAAAACGGCCAAGTCGATGACAAAGACTGGACCCAGGGCATCCAGGGCATGTACAGCTCGGGCTACACCCAAGGTCTGATCGGTGTTGGCGTTGAAGCCTGGGGCCAACTGGCCATTAAGCTGGACGGTTCCGACAAATATGCAGGTTCCGGCAACATGTCCGTGGACTCTGACGGCGAAGTCAACAACAGCCAGGGCAAAGCCGGCGCTGCCGCCAAGTTCCGCATCTCCAAGACCGAGCTGAAAATCGGCGACATGCAGCCAAGCACTTCTCCGGTGTTCGCTGTAGGCGGTTCCCGTATCCTTCACCAAACTGCCAGCGGTATCCAACTGCAGAGCAGCGAAGTTACTGACCTCGACCTCGAAGCCGGTCACTTCTACTCGGCAACCAGCCAGGACCGCAACGCTCGTGACGGCGAACTGTTCGCTACTTACGCTGGCGTGACAGCCAACTCCATCGACTACTTCGGTGGCAAGTACGGCATTACCCCGGACCTGAGCGTATCGCTTTACGGTGCCAAGCTCGAAGACGTCTGGAACCAGTACTACGCCAACGCGAACTACACCCTCGCACTGGGCGGCGACAACTCGATCAACTTCGACGGTAACATCTACAACACCAAGGATACCGGTAACGCTAAAGCAGGCGACATCAGCAACACCGCCTACTCCCTGGCTGCTGCTTACTCGTTCCTGAAAGCGCACACACTGACCCTGGCCTTCCAGAAGGTCAACGGCGACACCCCGTTCGACTACATCGGTGTGGGTGACAACAACCGTGGTGGCGACTCGATTTTCCTCGCCAACTCCATTCAGTACTCTGACTTCAACGCCCCTGGCGAGAAGTCGGTACAAGCCCGTTACGACCTGAAAATGGCCGAGTACGGCGTACCTGGCCTGAGCTTCATGGTCCGTTACGTGAATGGTTGGAACATCGACGGTACCAACACTCCATCGAACAGCACCTACACCGGTCTGTACGGTGCAGACGGCAAACACCACGAAACCAACGTGGAAGCCAAGTACGTCATTCAATCCGGCCCAGCCAAGGATCTGTCGTTCCGCATCCGTCAAGCATGGCACACCGCCAATGCTGACGAAGGCGAAGGCGATATCTCTGAGTTCCGCCTGATCACCGACTACCCACTCAACATTCTGTAATCGCAGAAAGTTAGTTTGCGGTAATCAAAAAAAGGCCCATCTTCGGATGGGCCTTTTTCGTTGTCTGCTGTACAACATTTAACCAAACAGACTCTGCAGTACATGCCTGACCAAGAAGTCAGGCACTAACCGCACACCCCTTACTGCGCAGCAGATTCCTGAACCACGCGAATAACCCGCTGCGGAAATGGAATATCGATGCCGGCCTCTCTCAGACGATCACGGGACAGTTCGTTGAACATGAACATCACATCCCAATAATCCGCCGTCTTCACCCAGACACGCAGGGAAACAGTGATAGAACTGTCACCCAATGTCGATATGACTGCCTGAGGTGCCGGGTCAATCAATACACGCGGATCCTTGGCCAGTTCCAGCAACACTTCTCGGGCTTTCTGCAAGTCCGCTTCGTAATCAACGCCTACATCAAACACGACCTTACGGGTCGGCTGACGATTGGTGTTGGTGATAATGCCGTTCGACAGATTGCCGTTAGGCACGATGATGGTTTTGTTGTCGCCAGTACGCAGCACAGTGTGGAAAATCTGAATGCTGTCGACGGTACCAGCAACACCCTGTGCTTCAATCCAGTCACCGATGCGAAATGGACGGAACAACAGAATCAGCACGCCACCTGCGAAGTTCGCCAGGCTGCCCTGCAACGCCAGACCAATGGCCAGACCCGCCGCACCAATTGCCGCAACGAACGACGTGGTTTCCACCCCGATCATCGAGGCCACGCTGACGATCAGCAAGATCTTGAGGATGATGTTCGCCAGGCTGCTGATAAAGCCTTGCAGCGCCAGGTCGGCATTACGCAATGCAATCAGGCCGCCGAGCTTTTTCGTGACCTTGTTGATCAGCCACCAGCCAATGGCCAGGGTAATGACCGCCAGCAGTACACGGCTGCCGTATTCCATGATCATCGGGATCCAGGTTTGGGATACCTTGACCAGATTGTCTACCTCGGCATTTAAGTCCATCTACTCTCTCCTGTTTTCCGGCTACCCGGCATGCGTAAAAAAGCGGCAGAAAGATCGAACCGCGACGGGCTCAACCGTTTCTGCCGTTGCTTGGGCCTCCGACGTTGCAAACGCCAGGAGGTTCCCGCGTTCAAGATCAGTCGCGGAAGTTGTTGAACTGCAGCGGCATACCGAATTCCTTGGCCCGCAGCACTGCAATGGCTTCCTGCAGGTCATCACGCTTTTTGCCGGTAATACGAACCTGCTCGCCCTGAATGGCCGCCTGGACCTTGAGCTTGGCGTCTTTGACATGGGCGACGATTTTCTTCGCCAGTTCCTTGTCGATACCTTCCTTGAGGACGGCTTCCTGCTTCATCAGCTTGCCCGACGCGAACGCGTCCTTGACTTCAAGGCACTGCACGTCGATTTTGCGCTTGACCAGCGCCAGCTTGAGGATCTCAATCATCGCTTCGAGCTGAAAATCCGCTTCCGCGGTCAGGTTGACGGTCAGGTCTTTTTCCTTGAACTCGAAGCTGCCTTTGCCTTTCAGGTCATAACGACGATCGAGTTCCTTGACGGCGTTCTCGACCGCGTTGGTGACTTCGTGTTTGTCCAGTTCGGATACCACGTCGAACGACGGCATGTAATCTCTCCAAATTTAAAGGCGCACTGATGGAGCACGCCTGGCTTGCGGTTAAAATCCGCGCTGATTATAACGGGTCTTTCCCATCATTCACTGTGAGCTGCCGATGCACGCCTTAAACAGAGCAAAAAGCTGATGTCTACCACCTGGCATGTTCTGGGCGCCGGCAGCCTCGGCACTTTATGGGCGACACGTCTGGCGCGGGCTGGAGTGCCGGTCAGGCTGGTCCTGCGGGACGCCGCGAGGCTGCAGGCCTATGAGGCGGCCGGTGGATTGACACTGGTGGAACACGGCGAGGCGCGACACTATGCCGTGCCCGCCGAGACAGCCGGCAGCACCCAACCGATCAACCGCCTGCTGGTGGCGTGCAAGGCCTACGATACCGAAAGCGCGGTGGCCCGACTGGCGCCACGCCTGGCCCCGGGTGCCGAACTGATCCTGCTGCAAAATGGCCTGGGCAGTCAGGATGCAGTGGCGGCACAGGTACCTCAGGCACGCTGCATCTATGCGTCGAGCACCGAAGGCGCCTTCCGCGATGGCGATTGGCGCGTGGTGTTTGCCGGGCATGGTTTCACCTGGCTGGGGGATGCAAGCCATCCGGTTGCGCCGATCTGGCTCGATGACCTGAGCACTGCCGGCATCCCCCACGAGTGGAGCACCGAAATCCTGACCAGGTTGTGGCGCAAACTCGCCCTTAACTGTGCGATCAATCCGCTGACGGTGCTGCACGATTGCCGCAACGGCGGTTTGCAGCAACATCACTGCGAAGTCGCTACTCTGTGCGGCGAACTGGTGGAGTTGCTAGAGCGTTGTGGTCAGCCGGCAGCGGCCGAAAACCTGCAGCAGGAAGTCGAACGGGTGATTCACGCCACCGCAGCCAACTACTCCTCGATGCATCAGGACGTCACAAGCCAGCGCCGCACAGAAATCAGCTACCTGCTGGGCTACGCCTGCAAAGTGGCCGGGCGTCATCAATTGAACCTGCCTCATCTCAATCAGCTTGAGTCAAGGTTGATCGCTCGCCTGCAAAGCCTTGGATTGCCCAGCGACTGAGCAGCGGCTACGCTGGCCACTTGTTCCTTTTCAGCGATGAACCCGATGCCATTGCGCCAGCGTCTTGAAAACCTGCCTGTCGGCCAGAAACTGCTGGCCGCCCTGCTAGTCCTGTTGACCACCGTCCTGCTGGTCGCCAACCTGACCTTTATCAGCGCCGCGTACTACATTTCCCAGGAAAGCATGGCGCCTCAGGCCCTGCAGACCATCGGCCGGCTGGTATCCAACCCGAGCCTGACCTCCGAAGCCCTCGATTCGCCGCAAAGCGCTGAGCGCCTGCTAAACGAACTCAATAGCTATTCGCCGTTGCGCGCGGCAGTCCTGTATGACGGAAAAGGCGAGCAATTGGCGCAATTGCAGCATGGCGACAAACTGGAGTTGCCGAAACGGTTCCGGCATATCGAAGACTGGCAGGTTACCGAGTTCCGTAGCAACCAGGTCATTACCCTGCCCCGCCCCGGAGCTGCACCGGGGCATTTGCTGTTGGTCGCCAGCAGTGAACTGCCAGTGGCGTTCTATACCGGGACCCTGACGGCCAGTCTGGGGATTCTGATTTTCAGTGTGCTGCTCTGGCTGGTCATCGCCCGTCAAATCAAGCGCCTGATTACCCGGCCGATCCACCAACTCGAAGAGCTGTCCCGGCAGGTAACCCGTGAAGAAAACTACTCACTGCGTGCTTCACGAGGAAACCACGATGAAATCGGCAGCCTCGCCGAGGCGTTCAACACCATGCTTTCGCGAATCGAGGCCCGGGAGCAGCAACTCAAGCGGGCCCGGGACGACTCCCAGGCAGCCTACGACCAGGCCCAGGGGCTGGCGGAAGAAACCCGGCACACCAACCGCAAACTGGAGCTTGAAGTCCAGGTGCGCAGCAAGATCGAGAAAAAGCTTACCGGCTTCCAGAACTACCTCAACAGCATCATCGACTCCATGCCGTCGGCGCTGATCGCCCTCGACGAACAGCTCTACGTGACGCAGTGGAACCAGGAAGCCAGCGCACTTTCCGGCACGCGCCTCGACGAAGCCCTGAACCAGCCCATCTTCCTCGCCTTCGAACCGCTCAAGCCGTTCTTGCCACAACTCAAGCAAACGGTCGAGCAGCATACGGTGGCCAAAATCGAACGTGTCACCTGGCTCAAGGATGACGAGCCCCGCCACTATGCCCTGACCTTTTATCCATTGATGGGCGGCGCCGGGCGTGGCGTGGTGATCCGGATCGACGACATCACTCAGCGCCTGTCCCTGGAAGAGATGATGGTGCAGTCGGAGAAAATGCTTTCTGTGGGTGGTCTTGCCGCCGGCATGGCCCACGAAATCAACAACCCGCTGGGTGCGATCCTGCACAACGTGCAAAACATTCGCCGACGCCTGTCCCCCGATCTGCCGAAGAACCTTGAAGTGGCCGAACAGGCCGGCATCGAACTGACGGCGGTCAATCAGTATCTGCAACTTCGCGATGTGCCGAAGTTGCTCGACGGCATCCAGCAGGCCGGTGCCCGGGCCGCCAAAATCGTCACCCACATGCTCAGCTTCAGCCGTCGCAGCACCCGCCAGATGGCTCCGTGCGATTTGCCCGCCCTGATCGACCAGGCGGTGGAGATCGCCAGTAACGACTTCGATCTGGCGATCGGCTTCGATTTCAAGGGCCAGGCCATCATTCGCCAGTTCGATCCGGCGCTGGGCCCGGTCCCCGGCACCGCCAACGAACTGGAGCAGGTACTGCTCAACCTGTTGAAAAACGCCGCGCAAGCCATTCACCAGCGTGAAGACGGCAGCGAGCCGGGACGGATCATTTTGCGCACCAGGCTGAATCCGCCGTGGGCGGAAATTCAGGTCGAAGACAATGGCATCGGCATGAGCGAGAGCGTACGCAAACGGACCTTCGAACCGTTCTTCACCACCAAGGAGATCGGCCAGGGCACCGGACTTGGGCTGTCGGTGTCGTACTTCATCATCACCAACAACCACAAGGGGCAGATGGAAGTGCAATCGACCCCGGGCCAAGGCACGTGCTTCACCTTGCGCCTGCCCCTGGCGAGCACGCCACCTGTCTCGCAACAACTCAATCTGCTATCGAGGTAACCATGGGCTTTCGTTTGTCGAAGATTTACACCCGCACTGGCGACAAAGGCGAGACCGGGCTGGGCGATGGCCGTCGCGTACCCAAGGATCACCCGCGGATCGAGGCCATTGGCGAAGTCGATACGCTGAACAGTCAGGTGGGCGTGTTGCTGGCCGGATTGGCGGCGCAAACGCACGCCATTGCAGGCTTTCAGGAAGTGATCGATGTTTTGGCGCCTTGCCAGCACCGCTTGTTCGACCTCGGTGGCGAACTGGCGATGCCGGTGTATCAGGCGTTGAATGCAGCGGAAATCGAACGCCTGGAAGCCGCGATCGATGTGTGGAATGAAGAGTTGGGACCACTGGAAAACTTCATTTTGCCCGGCGGTTCGGCGCTGATTGCCCAGGCCCATGTCTGCCGCAGCCTGGCGCGCAGCGCAGAGCGGCGGTGTCAGCAACTCAATGCGATTGAGCCGTTGGCCGGGGTTGGCCTGGCGTATATCAATCGGTTGTCGGATCTGTTGTTTGTTGCGGCGCGGCTGATTGCCAAGCGTCAGGGAATTGCCGAGATTCTTTGGCAGCCTGCGGCGAAACCTGAGGTTTAGCCGGTGCCTGTCAGGCCCTCATCGCGAGCAAGCTCGCTCCCACAAGTTTTGTGAGCGCCACAAATCCACTGTGGGAGCGAGCTTGCTCGCGATGAGGCCAGTAGGCTCGCTAAAGAATTAACTCTCAGGCCAAAACGCCCGAATCCCCGCGACACCTTGCGCACCAGCTTCCCAGGCTTGCTGAAGCTGCGCCGGGCCAACACCTCCGAGCAGGAACACCGGCTTGCTGAAGCCATCGATCAAGCTCGACGCCTGCTCCCAACCCAACGGCCCGGCGCCTGGGTGAGTCAGGGTAGGTTGAACCGGCGACAGGGTCACAAAGTCCACCCCCATCTGTTCGGCCAGCGCCAGCTCTTCAGCGTTATGGCACGAGGCCGCCAGCCAGCGCGACGCTGGGAGCGGTCGGCCAGCCGCTGCGTATTTGCGCAGCTGCGCCGAGGTAATGTGCCAACCCGCGGACGGGAAGTCGCCCAGCCATTCGAACGGCCCTTTGATCATCAACTGCGCCTTGCCGGCACACAGGCCCACCGCATCGACAGCCAGGTCGCGATATTTCGGATCGTAACCGTTCGGTGCACGCAACTGGATCAGCTTGATGCCGCCGGCAATGGCCTTCTGAATACCACGCAGCAACGCGGGGGTTTCCAGGTCTTGCGGCGTGATCAGGTACTGAGCGGGTAATTTCGCGGCCGCGACGATCGGCTGATTGGCCTCCGGGAACTCGTAATTCGACAAATCACGAGGTGTAACCCAGGCCAGCGGTTGTCCCTCGGCACCGTGGGGCTCGCCGGTAAACGCCGAAACCTCCCAGACATCCAGCAACACCTGTTTGTCCGGGTAATCGTGCCGAATCTTGATCAGCGGGCGCGCCGCGCCGACCACGATGCCCAGCTCTTCATGGAGTTCGCGGGCCAGTGCGGTTTCGACCGACTCGCCGGCCTCGACCTTGCCCCCGGGAAACTCCCACAGGCCGCCCTGGTGCTGTGCGTCGGCACGACGGGCGATGAGGATTTGGCCACTGCCATCGCGGATGACGGCGGCGGCGACATGGACTCGTTTCACTTTAGCAACTCCTCCAGTCCGGCCTTCTGCCAGGCCTTGAACGCCGGCCATTGGTAGAGGGTTTCGACGTAGGCCTCGTCTATGGCAGACAGTTTCACCTGATAGGTGCGCAGGCGCACGGCAATCGGTGCAAAGAACACGTCAGCCAGACTGATATGACCAAACAGGTACGGCCCGGTTTCTGTCGCGGCGGCACGGCACTCGGCCCACAGCGCCGACATGCGTTCGATGTCGACCTGAACCTCAGCCGGAACCGGCGACAAAGGGGCGTCATGGCTCAGGTCAAATGGCATATTGCCGCGCATGGCGAAGAACCCGCTGTGCATCTGCGCACACGCCGAACGCGCCTGAGCGCGGGCGGCGATGTCTTTCGGCCAGAGGCTTGCGGACGGGAACTGTTCTGCCAGGTATTCGGCAATCGCCAGGGAATCGGCGATGGTACCGTGTTCGGTTTTCAGCAGCGGGACCTTGCCAGTCGGCGAGTGCTTGAGCAGACGCTCGCGGGTGTCCGGCTGGTTCAGCTTGATCAGTTCTTCGGTGTAGGCCGCGCCGGTCAGGTCGAGAGCCAGGGCGCCGCGCAGGGACCAGGAAGAAAGCAGTTTGTCGCCGATGATCAGGTGCAGGCTCATGTTCGGGACCTTTTGATGGGGGGACAGGCCAGTCTAGCTAGCGACTGACAGACCGCCATCGCGAGCAAGCTCGCTCCCACAGTGGTGAAGGTGAAACACAAAGAGTGTGAGCACCAAAAATCCCTGTGGGAGCGAGCTTGCTCGCGATAGCAGCGACTCGATCTAACGAGAGATCAAGTACGGTACTCGGCGTTGATCTTCACATATTCGTGGGACAGGTCGGTGGTCCAGATGGTTTCGCTGCAATCACCACGACCCAACTCGATGCGGATGGTGATTTCTTCCTGCTGCATCACCGCCGCGCCCTGGGCTTCGGTGTAGGTCGCCGCGCGCGCGCCGCGGCTGGCAATGCACACTTCGCCAAGGAATACGTCGATCTTGCTCACATCCAGGTTCGGAACGCCGGCACGGCCGACAGCGGCCAGGATACGTCCCCAGTTCGGGTCGGACGCAAACAATGCAGTCTTGATCAGCGGCGAGTGAGCCACGGTGTAACCGACGTCCAGGCACTCCTGGTGATTGCCGCCGCCATTGACTTCAACAGTCACGAACTTGGTCGCGCCTTCGCCGTCACGCACGATGGCCTGGGCCACGTCCATGCACACTTCGAACACCGCCTGCTTCAACTTGGCGAACAACTCGCCTTCGGCGCGGGTGATTTCCGGCAACGCCGCCTGACCCGTGGCGATCAGCATGCAGCAGTCATTGGTCGACGTATCACCATCGATGGTGATGCGGTTGAACGATTTGTTGGCGCCATCCAGCATCAGGTTTTGCAACACGTCGCGGGAAACCTTGGCGTCAGTGGCGATGTAGCCGAGCATGGTCGCCATGTTCGGGCGAATCATGCCGGCGCCTTTGCTGATACCGGTAACGGTGACGGTCACACCGTCGTGCTGGAACTGACGGCTGGCACCTTTTGGCAGGGTGTCAGTCGTCATGATGCCGGTGGCGGCAGCTTCCCAGTTGTGGATCGACAGATCATCGAGGGCAGCTTGCAGCGCACCTTCGATTTTCTCCACTGGCAACGGCTCGCCGATCACACCGGTGGAGTACGGCAGCACCTGGCTGGCATCGACGCCGGTCAATTCGGCCAGTTTCGCGCAAGTGCGCTCGGCCGCGGCCAGGCCTGGTTCGCCGGTGCCGGCGTTGGCATTGCCTGTGTTGGTCAGCAGGTAGCGCACAGGACCTTGTACGCGTTGCTTGGCCAGGATCACCGGCGCGGCGCAAAAGGCGTTCAAGGTGAACACGCCGGCAACCGTGGAGCCTTCAACACAGCGCATGACCACAACATCCTTGCGCCCCGGGCGCTTGATGCCGGCCGAGGCGATACCGAGTTCAAAACCGGCAACCGGGTGCAACGTTGGCAAAGGACCAAGACCAACAGCCATGAATGCGCTCCTTTATAAATGATGTCAGCACCGTTTCAGCAGAACGGTGGTTCGAATGGTAAAACGCCGCGACGGCAGAAGCCGGTCGCGGCGCGGGTATTTCAGCGTTTGAAACGGGTTTTACTGAATCTGCCCGTGACAATGCTTGAACTTCTTGCCCGAACCGCAATAGCACAGCTCGTTACGACCCAGCTTCTGCTCGTTGCGAACCGGTGCAGCAGCGAGAGCAACATCGATCTCTTCGCCCAACACTTCCGGCTGCTCAAGGCCTGGAGCTTCTTCATGCAGGAACTGCATGCGAGCGGCCAATGCCTCGGCTTCCTGACGCAGGCGCTGCTCTTCTTCGATCGGGTCTTCGCGGCGAACCTGAACATGGGACAGCACACGGATCGAGTCGCGCTTGATCGAATCCAGCAATTCGGAGAACAGGGTGAACGACTCGCGCTTGTATTCCTGCTTCGGATTCTTCTGGGCATAACCACGCAAGTGGATACCGTGACGCAGGTGGTCCATGGTCGACAGGTGGTCTTTCCACAGGTCGTCCAGTACGCGCAGAACGATTTGTTTCTCGAAGGAGCGCAGCGCTTCGGCGCCCGCCTGGTCTTCTTTCTCGTTGTACGCCGCGACGAGCTCGTTCATGAGCTTCTCGCGCAGGGTTTCTTCGTACAGGTGATCGTCTTCGTCGAGCCATTGCTGGATCGGCAGCGTCACACCGAAATCGCTCTGCAACGCAGCTTCCAGACCGGCCACGTCCCACTGTTCAGGCAGCGATTGCGGAGGAATGTGTGCGCTGACGGTGGCGTTGAGCACGTCCTGACGGAAGTCAGCGATGGTCTCACCGATGTTGTCGGCGGCCAGCAACGTGTTACGCATGTGATAGATCACTTTACGCTGTTCGTTGTTGACGTCGTCGAACTCGAGCAGTTGTTTACGAATGTCGAAGTTACGACCTTCGACCTTGCGCTGGGCCTTTTCGATGGCGTTGGTCACCATACGGTGTTCGATCGCTTCGCCAGGCTGCATGCCCAGGGCCTTCATGAAGTTCTTCACCCGGTCAGAGGCGAAGATGCGCATCAGGCTGTCTTCCAGCGACAGGTAGAAACGGCTGGAACCGGCGTCGCCCTGACGACCGGCACGACCACGTAGCTGGTTGTCGATACGGCGCGATTCGTGACGCTCGGACGCAATCACCTGCAAACCGCCCGATTCGAGCACTTGCTGGTGACGCTTCTGCCAGTCGGCCTTGATCTGGGCAATCTGCTCAGGGGTCGGGTTTTCCAGGGAAGCCACTTCCACTTCCCAGTTACCGCCCAAGAGGATGTCGGTACCACGACCGGCCATGTTGGTGGCGATGGTCAGTGCGCCCGGGCGACCGGCCTGGGCAATGATCTCGGCTTCCTTTTCGTGGAACTTGGCGTTCAGAACCTTGTGTTCGATGCCTTCCTTCACGAGCAGGCTGGACATGTGCTCGGAGGTTTCGATGGTGGCAGTACCCACCAGCACCGGACGACCAGCGGCCATGCTTTCCTTGATATCGGCCACGATTGCCGCGTATTTCTCGTCGGCGGTCAGGAACACCAGGTCGTTGTAGTCTTTACGGGCCAGCGGCTTGTTCGGTGGAATCACCATGACCTGCAGGCCATAGATCTGGTGGAACTCGAACGCTTCGGTGTCGGCCGTACCGGTCATGCCGGACAGCTTGTTGTACAGACGGAAGTAGTTCTGGAAGGTGGTCGACGCCAATGTCTGGCTTTCGGCCTGGATGTTCAGGTTTTCCTTGGCTTCGATGGCCTGGTGCAGGCCTTCGGACAAGCGGCGACCCGGCATGGTGCGGCCGGTGTGCTCGTCGACCAGTACGACCTGACCGTCCTGCACGATGTATTCGACGTTGCGATGGAACAGCTTGTGCGCGCGCAGGCCGGCGTAAACGTGAGTCAGCAGGCTCAGGTTATGCGCCGAGTACAGGCTCTCGCCTTCAGCCAGCAGGCCGATGCGGGTCAGCGTTTCTTCGACGAACTGGTGACCGGCTTCGTTGAGTTCGACCTGGCGGGTCTTCTCGTCAACGGTGTAGTGGCCGGCCTTGGTGACTTCGCCTTCGACTTCTTCGATGTGCAACTCAAGCGTCGGGATCAGTTTGTTGACCTCGATGTATAGCTTGGAGCTGTCCTCGGCCTGACCGGAGATGATCAGCGGCGTACGGGCTTCGTCGATGAGGATGGAGTCGACTTCGTCGATCACGGCAAAATTGAGTTCGCGCTGGAATTTTTCTTCCATGCTGAACGCCATGTTGTCGCGCAGGTAATCGAAACCGAATTCGTTGTTGGTGCCGTAGGTGATGTCGGCGGCGTAGGCAGCGCGCTTCTCTTCCGGCGGCTGGAACGGCGTGACCACGCCGACTGTCATGCCGAGGAATTCATACAGCGGGCGCATCCAGTTGGCGTCACGGCGGGCCAGGTAGTCGTTCACCGTCACAACGTGCACGCCGTTGCCGGACAGCGCGTTGAGGTAAACGCCCAGTGTTGCCACCAGGGTCTTGCCTTCACCGGTACGCATTTCCGCGATCATGCCTTCATGCAAGGTCATGCCGCCGATCAGCTGGACATCGAAGTGGCGCATGCCCATGACACGCTTGCCGGCTTCGCGGGCGACCGCAAAGGCTTCTGGCAGCAGTTTGTCGAGGGACTCCCCTTTGGCGATACGGGCCTTGAACTCGCTGGTCTTGGCACGCAATTGATCGTCCGAAAGGGCCACCATTTGCTCTTCGAAGGCATTGACGAGTTGCACCGTCTTGAGCATGCGTTTGACTTCACGCTCGTTCTTGCTTCCAAAAAGTTTCTTTAACAAAGGCGCAAACATATCGGCAGGATCTTCCACACTAAAGGGATGGAGGGCGGCCCCGTGAGTCGCCCGTGCAGCCCTCATGGCCGCATGCGAACGAGCATTCTACCCGGAAACGATGGAGAGGAAAGTGGCGATATTCCACGATGCTGGCACAGCGCTTTGACGGGGCTCACTTAAAATAAGGGCATTTTGCTCAACTTCAAGCCGTTCAAGGCAGAAGTTAGTTGTTGATTTAATGGGCAAAGCACCCACAAAAGCAATGGGCGGGTGCATCCGGTGCTTTCTGCTACCATGGAGCCTCTGTTACTTCAGGTGTCTGATCATGGCATTTCGCCCACTTACGGCCAAAGTACCTGCCGTTCTACTACGCGAAGCCAAGCCGCTGAAAGCCATTCTCGGCCACGCTCAACGCCTGGGTCATCTGCAGCGTTTACTCGAAAGCCAATTGCAACCCGCCGCTCGCGAGCATTGCCACGTGGCCTCCTGGCGCGAAGGCAGTTTGTTGCTGATTGTCACCGACGGTCATTGGGCAACCCGCCTGCGCTACCAGCAGAAGCGCCTGCAACGGCAACTGCAACTGTTCGACGAGTTTGCCAATCTGACCCGGATCCTGTTCAAAGTTCAACCGCCGACCGTTCAGCAAGGTGCGGCCGGGCATACCATGGATTTGTCCAACGACGCGGCAGCGACCATCCAGGCCACGGCCGATGGCATCAGCGACCCGAATTTGCGGGCCGCGCTGGAGCGACTGGCGGCGCACGCCAAATCCAAATCCTGACTTGAGACCCGTGTGGGAGCGAGCCTGCTCGCGATGGCGGTGTAACAGTCGGCATATACGTTGAATGTCACAGCGCTTTCGCGAGCAGGCTCGCTCCTACATTTAACTGTGTTCGCTCAATCTAGCGGCGTTTGCTGCCGCCTAGCAACGAGCCCATCAACCCGCGCACCAACTGTCGCCCAAGCTGATTGGCCGCCTGGCGCATCGCCGACTTCAAGGCCTGGCCGGCGGCCGTACCGAGGAACTCCCCGGCCTGCTCGGTGAAACTTGGCTCCTCAGGTGCCGGCTTATCCGGAGCTGCTTCGTCTTGCGGCGCCAGGCCTTTGCGTCCCATCAGCACCTCATAGGCCGATTCACGGTCAATCGGCTTGTCATAACGCCCCTGCAATGGCGAACCGGCTATCAGCGCCGTGCGTTCGGCATCGGTCAACGGCCCGATCCGCGATTGCGGCGGCGCTACCAGCACCCGCTGGACCATTTCCGGCGTGCCTTTTTCCTGCAAGGTGCCGACCAGCGCCTCGCCGATCCCGAGCTCGGTCAACACCGACAACGTATCGAACGCCGGATTCGGCCGGAAACCTTCGGCCACCGCGCGCAGGGACTTCTGCTCCTTGGCGGTGAACGCACGCAGACCGTGCTGGATGCGCAAGCCCAACTGCGCCAGCACATCATCCGGCAGGTCACCCGGCGATTGGGTGACGAAATACACGCCCACGCCTTTCGAACGAATCAGCCTCACGACTTGCTCCAGACGATCACGCAACGCCTGGGGCGTACCATTGAACAACAAGTGGGCCTCGTCGAAGAACAGCGCCAGCAACGGTTTGTCGGCATCGCCACGCTCCGGCAGTTGCTCGAACAGCTCGGCCAGCAGCCACAGCAGGAACGTCGCATAGACCTTCGGCGCTTCATGCACCAGACGGCTGGCATCCAGCAAATGAATGCGCCCACGCCCGTCCGCAGTGGGCTGGAGGATGTCTTCGAGTTGCAGCGCCGGCTCACCAAACAAAGCTTCGGCGCCCTGTTGCTCCAGGGTCGCCAGACGCCGCAGCAATGCCTGACTGGAGCCGGTGGTCATCAATGCCGCATCGTCGCCCAGCAACTGAGGGTTGTCGCGCAGGTGATTGAGTAACGCCTTCAGGTCCTTGAGGTCGAGCAACAACAGCCCCTCGCGGTCCGCTACCTTGAACGCGGCGTACAGCGCCGACTGCTGACTGTCGGTCAGTTCCAGCAGGCTGCCCAGCAACAACGGCCCCATTTCACTCAAGGTTGTGCGCAAAGGATGACCGGACTGACCGTGTACGTCCCACAACGTCACCGGATAAGCCTGAGGCTTATGGTTGAGCCAGGGCATCCCGGCAATTCGCTCGGCGATCTTGCCCTGGGGGTTGCCGGCGGCACCGAGGCCACACAGGTCACCCTTGATGTCAGCGGCGAACACCGCCACGCCAGCATCGCTGAAGGCTTCGGCCAATCGTTGCAAAGTGACGGTCTTGCCGGTGCCGGTCGCGCCTGCGATCAAACCGTGGCGGTTCGCCAGACGCATGGCCTGGGCAATCGGCTGCCCGTTGAGATCGGCGCCGATAACGAGTTGCAATGAGTCAGGCATTTGGTCACCCATGATTAATCTTTGGTCCTACACGGCCGATAGAGATAACGACAAAGCAGTCAGACACGATCTGGTCGGAAATTTCCCTAAGGAGAGTCGGAAAATTCACTTGCTTTCAACCTTGCCCGTCGTGCGTCCCTTTATAAAAGCACGCACTGGACATTAAGACCTTAGCGGAACCCCAAGCCATGAACAAAAATCTGCGTTTCAGCCATAAAATCCTGCTTGCCGCCGCCCTCATTGTTATTGCCGCCTTCGCCTCATTCACGCTGTACAACGACTATCTGCAGCGCAACGCCATCCGCGAAAACCTCAATAACTATCTGCAGGAAATGGGCGCAGTGACCGCCAACAATATCCAGACCTGGTTGAACGGGCGCAGCCTACTGATTGAAAACCTGTCACAAACTGTCGCGCTCAACCCCGATGCCGACAACGTTTCCAGGCTGCTTGTACAAAAAGCCGTGACCTCGACCTTCATGGGCGCCTACCTCGGCAGCAAGGATGGCTCTTTCATCATTCGCCCGGACAGCAAGATGCCCGATGGCTATGACCCGCGAGCACGCCCTTGGTACAAGAGCGCGCAAGGCAGCAGCGGTTCGGCATTAACCGAGCCTTATATGGATCTGGCCTCCGGCCAACTGGTGATTTCGATTGTCGACAGCGTTATCAAGGACGGCCAGAACATCGGCGTGGTCGGTGGCGACCTGAGTTTGCAGGTGATCGCCGACAGCCTTGGCACGCTGGATTTCAATGGCATCGGTTATGCCTTCCTGGTCAGCTCCGACGGCAAAATCCTGGTACATCCCGACAAAGCGCTGGCGATGAAGATGCTCAAGGATGTCTACCCGCAAGACACACCGGCCATCAGCAGCACAATGAGCGAAATCCAGGTCGACGGCAAAACCCGCATCGTGACCTTCACCCCGATCAAAGGCTTGTCATCGGTCAACTGGTACATCGGCGTTTCGGTCGACAAGGAAAAAGCCTACTCGATGCTCAGCGAATTCCGCACCTCGGCTGTCGTTGCGACCATCATTGCCGTGGCCATCATCATCGCCCTGCTGGGCATGCTGATTCGCATCCTGATCCAGCCGTTGCACGTCATGACCCGTGCCATGGCCGACATCGCCGACGGTGAAGGCGACCTGACCAAACGCCTGACCATCCAGAACAACGACGAATTCGGCACCCTCGGCACCGCGTTCAACCGTTTCGTCGAGCGCATTCACGGCTCGATCCGCGAAGTGTCCTCAGCCACCGGGCAAGTCAATGAAGTGGCGTTGCGCGTGGTTGCGGCTTCCAACTCGTCGATGTTCAACTCCGACCAGCAAGCCTCGCGCACCAGCAGCGTCGCAGCCGCCATCAACCAGCTCGGCGCCGCCGCCCAGGAAATTGCCCGCAATGCGGCGCAGGCTTCGAGCCAGGCCAGCGATGCCCGCAGCCTGGCCGAAGATGGTCAACAAGTGGTGGACCGCAGTATCGTGGCGATGAATCAACTGTCGAGCATGCTCAGCGCATCGAGCTCCAACATCGAATCGCTGAACAGCAAAACGGTGAACATCGGGCAGATTCTCGAAGTGATCACCAGCATTTCCCAGCAAACCAACTTGCTGGCGCTCAACGCCGCGATTGAAGCCGCCCGTGCCGGTGAAGCCGGTCGTGGTTTTGCTGTGGTGGCGGACGAAGTGCGCAACCTGGCACATCGCACCCAGGAATCGGCACAACAGGTGCAAACCATGATCGAGGAGCTGCAGGTCGGCGCCCGGGAATCGGTCAGCACCATGAGCGACAGTCAACGCCACAGCCAGGACAGCGTGGAAATCGCCAACCTCGCGGGCGAACGCCTGAACAGCGTGACGCTGCGTATTGGTGAAATCGACGGCATGAACCAGTCGGTGGCTACCGCGACCGAGGAACAGACCGCCGTGGTGGAGTCGATCAACGTCGACATCATCGAGATCAACACGCTGAATCAGGAAGGCGTGGAAAACCTGCAATCGACATTGCGCGCGTGCTCGGACCTTGAGAAGCAGGCGGCTCGGTTGAAGCAGCTGGTAGGCAGTTTCCGCATCTAGCGTCGGAATTGGCCCCATCGCGAGCAAGCTCGCTCCCACAGGGATCTTTGTCGCACTGGAGATTTACTGTGGGAGCAAGCCTGCTCCGGGCGGCGTTCCGACGATAGCGGCCTGCCAAACACTACAAAACCCCGCCGCCCCCCCCACCCGCACAAACCCCAACCGAACATCTATCCTTCATATAGGTCAACCAAGGGAGTACCGGGACTGGAGGATTGTTCATCGTGCATATCGCTGACATCACCATGTTCTACGCCCCTGCCAGCGGTGGCGTACGCACTTATCTGGATGCGAAGCACCGTCGTTTGGGCATCAAACCGGGCATTCGCCACAGTCTGTTGATTCCCGGATCTTCTTTTAGCGAACAGGATGGTATTTACACCGTTCCGGCCCCTGCCCTGCCCTTCGGCAAGGGCTATCGTTTCCCTCTGCGCCTCGCGCCCTGGCGCAATGTCTTGCAGGATTTGCAGCCCGACCTGATTGAAGTCGGCGATCCTTATCTCACGGCCTGGGCGGCGCTGGATGCGCGGCGCCAACTCGATGTGCCGGTCATCGGCTTTTATCACTCGGACCTGCCCCTGCTGGTCAGCAACCGCATGGGCCATTGGGTGACCAACAACGTCGAAGCCTATGTCAGCAAGCTCTACGGCAACTTTGACCGCGTACTGGCGCCCAGCCGGGTCATGGCCGACAAGCTCACCGGGCTTGGAGTCAAGAATGTGTTTGTGCAACCGCTCGGCGTCGACCTGCAAACCTTCAATCCCGATGCCAGAGACCCCGGGCTGCGAGCCGAGCTGGGCCTGGACGAAAACACCCGTCTGCTGATCTTCGCCGGGCGTGGTTCCAAGGAAAAAAACCTGCCGGTGCTGCTCGACTGCATGAAACGCCTGGGCCGACGCTATCACCTGCTGCTGGTTGGCTCGTCGATGCCCACGGCCGTGCCGTCCAACGTGACGGTGATCGACGAGTTCTGCCCGGCGCCGCAGGTGGCCCGCCTGATGGCCAGCGCCGATGCACTGTTACACGCAGGCGATCAGGAAACCTTCGGTCTGGTGTTACTCGAAGCCATGGCCAGCGGTATTCCGGTGGTGGCCGTGGCGGCCGGG
The DNA here is from genome assembly GCF_056402155.1 of Pseudomonas sp. P4_C1. Classification (NCBI taxonomy): domain Bacteria; kingdom Pseudomonadati; phylum Pseudomonadota; class Gammaproteobacteria; order Pseudomonadales; family Pseudomonadaceae; genus Pseudomonas; species Pseudomonas sp. P4_C1. Next base: position 162,924 of record NZ_JBFUHY010000003.1, on the reverse strand, counting down.
GCTTTCGAGGAAATCGTCACCGAGGACTGCGGCCGGCTCTGCGCGCCGAACAATCCCGCCGCGATGGCCACCGCCGTTCGAGAATTGTTCGGGTCGGGCAACACAACGCTGGGCAAACAGGCGCGGTTGCATGTCGAACGGCATTACGCCTGGGACACCGTGGTCAACAGCTTGTTGCGCCACTACCACGCAGTGCTCGGCAGCCAATGGCCGCTGACAGCCAACGGTTGAGTCCATGAACAGTCCCGCTTTACTGCTGGTACTGCACGACGTGGCACCGCCAACCTGGGCCGATTACCAGCCGTTCGTCAAAGCCGTCGACACTTTGGATGGCGTGCCGATCACCTGGCTGGTGGTGCCGGACTTCCACAAACACAACAACCTGGACGCCCATCCGCAATTTTGCCGCCAGCTCAGTACCAGGCTCGCCCGGGGCGACGAACTGGCGCTGCATGGCTACTTCCACTGCGACGACGGGCCGATGGCCAGCAATCCCCGAGACTGGTTCATGCGTCGGGTCTACACCCACGAAGGCGAGTTTTACCGTTTGTCGCAGGACGCCGCCCTCGCCCGCCTGCGTTCGGGCATCGAAATGTTCCACCGCCATGACTGGCCGCTGGAGGGGTTCGTCGCCCCTGCCTGGTTGATGAGCCAAGGCACTCGCCAGGCATTGCGCCAATTGCCGTTGAGTTACACCAGCGACTCGCAGCACTTGTACCGGCTGCCGGATTTCACCGCGTTCGAGGCGCCGGGGCTGGTCTGGAGTGCGCGCGGTGCCTGGCGCCGGATCGTATCGAAGCTCGTCAGCGACCGCCGTGAACAACGCTGGCAGCAGGCCCCGGTGATTCGCCTGGGCCTGCACCCGGTGGACATGCGTCATGAGTTTTCGCGCCGATACTGGCTACAAACCCTCGAGCGCCTGCTCGACAACGGACGTGTTCCGATGACCAAGGCCCAGTGGCTGGCGCTGCAAACCGACCGTGTGGGTCGTGTCGCTGCCGATGAAGTTGATGAAACTCAGGCAGGCTTGGGTTTGTCCTCGGGCTCTTGTTGCAACTGCTCCCACAACTGCGCGGCATCAGGAAACTCCGTACCCGTTTCAGGCCCCATGTCATCCGGGTAGTAGCGGCTCAGGYAACCCTCGCCCAACGTGGCGGGAGCCTTGGATGTGGCTTTGTCCAGTGGATCGGCCATGGTCATGTCCTCGGTACAGAAACGGCGAAGGGCCTGAAGCGATTGAACGCCCAGACCCTTCGAATTTCAACTGTACCGCAGGTCTATCAGAAGACGACGGTTTTGTTGCCGTGCACCAGCACCCGGTCTTCCAGGTGATAACGCAGGCCACGGGCCAGCACCATCTTCTCGACATCGCGGCCGAAACGCACCATGTCTTCGATGCTGTCGCTGTGGCTGACGCGCACCACGTCCTGCTCGATGATCGGGCCGGCATCCAGCTCTTCGGTCACATAGTGGCAGGTCGCGCCGATCAGCTTCACGCCACGCAGGGAAGCCTGGTGATAGGGTTTGGCACCGACGAACGACGGCAGGAAGCTGTGGTGAATGTTGATGACCTTGTGCGCGTATTCGCTGCACAACTGCGGCGGCAGGATTTGCATGTAACGGGCAAGCACCACCACTTCGGCGTCGTGCTGTTTGACCAGGCGCGAAACCTCGGCGAAGGCCGGCTGCTTGTCCTGCGGATTGACCGGGACGTGGTAGTACGGAATGCCGTGCCACTCCACCATGCTGCGCAAGTCATCATGGTTGGAAATCACACAGGAAATTTCGCAGTCCAGTTCATCGCTGTGCCAGCGGTGCAGCAAGTCGGCCAGGCAGTGCGACTCGCGGCTGGCCATCAGGACCACGCGTTTCTTTTGTTCGGTATCGGTGATGCGCCAGTCCATCGAGAACTCTTCGGCGATCGGGGCAAAGGCTTCGCGAAACGCTTCGATACCAAATGGCAGGGAGTCGGCACGGATCTCGTGACGCATGAAGAACCAGCCACTGAGATTGTCCGAGTGATGGCTCGCTTCAGTGATCCAGCCGTTGTGTGATGCCAGAAAGTTACTGACTTTGGCAACGATGCCAACACGGTCCGGGCAAGAAATCACCAGACGAAAAGTGCGCATGAGGGGGGAACTCCAGAACTTCGCAAAGGCCGCCATTCTAGCGATTGCGCAGCAAAACTGCAGTATTGTTGACGTTTCGCCCTGCCGGAAGGTCGGTGCGGCAGGACGGACAGCGCCAGTGCCGGTTCGCCCGGATGCTCTAGTGGTGCCGGCCAAATGTTAATTTATGTATATCCGGCAGACCTGGACCACACTAATAAATGCATTACCGACGCGCGCCAAAACCACAGCAAGTAAATTAAATAAAGTTGGCTTAAATGTTTACTTGATGAAACACCGTGACTATTATTGCCGCACTGTCACCTGCCATCCAGCGCACAACATAAGGTAGTCCACATGTCCTTGATCAACGAATATCGCGCCACCGAAGAAGCTATCAAAGAGCTGCAAGCCCGTTTGAAGAACCTGTCCCAAGACGACAAACTGCAAACCGAGCTGGAATTCGAAGGCAAACTGCGCACCCTGATGGGCGAGTACTCCAAGTCCCTGCGTGACATCATCGCGCTGTTGGATCCAGAATCCAAAACCAAGGCACCACGCGGCGGCGCAGTGAAAACTACCGGCACCAAGCGTGCTCGCAAAGTTAAACAATACAAAAACCCGCACAACGGTGAAGTCATCGAAACCAAAGGTGGCAACCACAAGACTCTGAAAGAGTGGAAAGCCAAGTGGGGCGGTGACGTGGTGGAAGGCTGGGCTACCCTGCTGGGCTAAGCTTCAGAGCTTGTCGCAGACGGATCCGTGACAAAAAATAACGCCAGCAAATGCTGGCGTTTTTTATGCCCGGTGTTTTAAGCCCTGGCATGTTCGATTTCAAAGATGCAAACGCTGACGCAATCCCTGGACATAATCCTGCCACTCACTGAGCACCCCCTGCTGAAACGCAGTAGCACTAACGCTCAATTGGGCCGCGGCTTCTACAAAACTTTCAAGGGTATTTGGCGCCCCCCACTCGGGTTCTGACAAACGTTTCTGACAGAATATTCGCCAGCGTTCTTGCTCCTCGGAATTCAACGTGTCGGAAAAGTTACGAGCGCGATATCGAAACAGCAATTCAGGCAAACGTTCGTCATCGAAAGGCCACTGCTCTTGTGCCAATTGCACCGGGTCAACGGTTCTGACTTGCTCACACAATCGCCGATCCCGATCACCGATAAATCCATCATATAACTGTTGCTCCGGATCCTGGCTCTGGGAAAAATCTTCGCGAGCATAGATCGCCAGGATTTTATCCAGCCAAACTTTCCGGGCGTCATTGAGCTGCAACACCCGCTGCTGATACAGCGCCATATCCAGCCCCAAACGCTGCTGATCTTCCTGGCGAAGTACCGACAACGGCGCCACCACCGGGCACTTGTTGATATGAATCAGCTTCAACGGCACCGGCAACTCGCCTTCGGCCAGTTCGTCGCGACGGGTATACAAGCGCTGGCGCAAGCTTTCGGCATCCAGGTCGAGCAGGCCCTGGGGATCGAGGTGCAGGTCACAGACAATCAGGGCGTTCTTGTTGCGCGGGTGCCAGGCCAGCGGCAACACCACCCCCACATAGCTGCGCGCGGCCGAAAATCGCCCGGAAACATGCACCAGCGGTTGCAACAGGCGTATCTGGTCCATGACTTTCTGCTTGCTGCGCAGTTGAAACAGCCAGTCGTACAGCTTTGGCTGTTTTTCCCGTATCAGGCGCGCCAGGGCGATCGTCGCACGAACGTCCGACAGCGCTTCGTGGGCATTGCCATGATCGATGCCATTAGCGGCGGTCAGGCGTTCAAGTTTGAGCGTGACCCGCCCCTCGTCATCGGTCGGCCAGACCATGCCATCGGGGCGCAAGGCATAAGCGGCGCGCACCACATCGATCAGGTCCCAGCGGCTGTTGCCGCCCTGCCACTCCCGCGCATAAGGGTCGAAAAAGTTTCGGTACAGGCTGTAGCGGGTCATCTCGTCGTCGAAACGCAAGGTGTTATACCCCGCGCCACAGGTACCGGGAGCGGCCAGTTGCGCATGCACCCGGGTCATGAAATCGGCTTCGCTCAAGCCTTGCGCCCGCAGTTGCCCGGGGGTGATTCCGGTGATCGCGCAGGCGGCCGGATGCGGCAGGATGTCGTCACTGGGCTGGCAGTAAAGATTGACCGGCGCGTCGATTTCATTGAGATCGAAGTCGGTGCGCAGGCCGGCCATTTGCAACGGACGGTCGCAACGGGGATTGATGCCAGTGGTTTCGTAGTCGTACCAGAAGATGGAGGTCACGGGCGATTCCTGAACTGAAGATCGGCAAAGTCTAGGCGTTCTCCTCACGCCCCGGCCAGTAGTCTTGTCATTCAAGCACCTTGCCCGGCTCACCATGCAATACATAGTTATGTCGTTTCCCCCCGTATAGGCTGCTAGCATCGGATGGACAAAGAATCCCGATCCAGGCCACATCATCAGGTTGCCCATGCTCGAGACCACAGCACTGCCAGGGAATGCGCCGCTGTCACCGCCACTGGATACGCGGTATCACGTCGAAACGCCGGAGGGCGTCGATCTGCCGCTGCGCCCGGCCGGTTTGATGGTCCGTGTGCTGGCATTTTCCATCGATCTTGGTTTGCGCGGCCTGGTCCTGGGCGTGCTGTTCATTGCACTGGCGATGCTCGGCAAACTGGGTGCCGGACTCGGCTCGATCCTGCTATTCGTAGTGAGTTGGTGGTACATGGTGCTGTTCGAGGTGCTTAACCACGGCCGCTCGCCAGGCAAGCAATGGATGGGACTGCGGGTGGTGCACGACGATGGCACCCCGGTCGGCTGGTCCGCTTCGCTGCTGCGCAACCTGCTGCGCGTTGTTGACCTGTTGCCCTTCGGTTACTTCCTCGGGGCCGTCAGTTGCCTGCAACATCCCCACTTCAAGCGCCTCGGCGATATCGCCGCCGGGACCCTGGTGATCTACCGCGAACAATTGCACACCCGCCCCGAACTCCCCGAAGCCCAACCCCGCCGCCCAGCCTTTGCCCTGACACTCACCGAGCAACAGGCGATTCTCGGGTTTGCCGAGCGCCAGGGCGAACTCTCCCAGGCGCGGGTCAATGAACTGGCCGCGATCCTTGCCCAACCATTGCAAGTCCAGCCTGCACAGGCGATGACCGAGCTCAATGGTATCGCCCGCGGCTTGCTGGGGCCGACATGAAGCAAAGCCTGTTTGAAAGCCGGCACAAGGCCGAATGGGACCGTTTCTCCCACCTGCTCGAGCAGTTGGAACGCGACGGCAAAGTCACCGACGCCGGCAGTTTCCCAAAGGATTACCGACGCCTCTGCCAACACTTGGCACTCGCACGAGAGCGCGGCTACAGCAGTTTTCTGATCGATGCCTTGCAGCAACAAGTGCTGCGCGGGCATCAACAGCTTTACCGACACCGCAGCCGTCTGGGGGCCAACATGCTGGCATTCATCCTGGCCGATTTCCCGCGGCTGGTGCGTGAACAGTGGCGCTTCGTCCTCGCCGCCAGCCTGCTGTTTTTTGGCAGCCTGGCCGGTTTTGCGCTGCTGGTGTACCTGTACCCGGACCTGGTCTACAACCTGATCCCCGCCGAGCAGGTCAGTGAAATGCAAAGCATGTACGACCCCGTTGCCGGTCACCTCGGGCGCACGGCGGAACGGGCCGCCAGTGAGGACTGGGCGATGTTCGGCTACTACATCATGCACAACATCGGCATCGCCTTTCAGACCTTCGCCAGTGGTTTGCTGTTCGGCCTGGGCAGCGTGTTTTTCCTGATGTTCAACGGTCTGATGATTGGTGCGGTGGCCGGGCACCTGACGTACGTCGGCTACGGGCAAACCTTTTGGTCATTCGTGATCGGCCATGGCGCTTTCGAACTCAGCGCCATCGCCCTGGCCGGTGCCGCTGGTCTGAAGCTGGGCTGGGCGTTGGTCGCCCCGGGGCGCTTGCTACGGACTGAGGCCTTGCGATTGGCAGCGCGCAAGAGTGTGCTGCTGGTCTGTGGGGGCATGCTGTTTCTGTTGATCGCAGCGTTTATCGAAGCCTATTGGTCGTCAATGACCGCCCCTTCACACCAGACCAAGTACCTGGTTGGCGCGGCGCTCTGGTTGCTGGTGGTGATTTATCTCGTGTTCGCCGGACGTCGCCGCCATGCGCCTGAGTGACGCCACGGTGGTGATTCGCCCGCGCTCGACCTGGGAAGCCATGGACCTCGGCGTGCTCCTGAGCCAGCGCCACCGACGCCTGTTGATGACCAGTTGGGCCATGGTCACCTTGCCCATTTTCGCGCTGCTCAGTTGGGGATTCCGGGATTCGCCCTCGCTCGCCGTGTTCATTTTCTGGTGGCTGAAGCCGGCGTTCGAACGCCTGCCCTTGTACATCCTGTCCCAGGCCATGTTCGGTGAAACGCCCACGCTCAAGCAGGCCTTGCACCAATGGCCGCGCCTGCTCAAGCCACAATTACTGGCCAGCCTGACCTGGCGACGCCTGAGTTTGTCCCGCAGTTTCGTAATGCCGGTGGTGCAACTCGAAGGCCTCGACGGACAACAACGCCAGCAGCGTCTACAGGTGCTGTTGCAGAGAGACGCCGGCGCGGCACGATGGCTGACGATCATCGGCGCGCACCTGGAAGGCGCGTTGTGGATCGGCTTGATGGTGCTGTTCTATCTACTCCTGCCACAGCAGGTCGCGCTCGACTGGAGCTGGCAGTCGCTGATCTCGGCGGCCACCCAGGACTGGCGTTGGCTGGAACACCTGACCAACGCCTTTTATGCACTGGTGCTGGTGGTCTGGGAGCCGATCTATGTCGCCTGCGGCTTCAGCCTTTACCTGAACCGGCGCATCGTACTGGAGGCCTGGGATATCGAACTGGTGTTCCGCCGAATGCGCCAGCGCCTCACCAGTGCAGGCGCTGTCCTGTTGATCGCCGTGACTCTGCTGATGCCGACCACACACAGCGCGTGGGCCGCCGAACCGGGCATTTCACCCGACAGCCCGCGCCTGCTGGACCAGCCCCTGACCAGCCAGGCCTCCAGGGACAGCATCAAGTCGATCCTCGAGCAGCCGCCCTTCAAGAACCGGGAAACGGTGACGCGCTACCGCTTTGGCGAAGAGCAACCGAATGCTGAAGCCGCGGACGATGGCAAGACACCGCAATGGTTGAAGGCCCTGCTGAAACTGTTCGAGGGGCAACGTTTCGGGGCATTGGCGACCCTGATTGAAATCGTGCTGTGGGGCATCGTCATGGGTGCCGTCGGCCTGTTGATCTGGCGCTATCGCGACTGGTTGCAGGCGTTCGTCAGTCTCCGACCGATCCCCGTCAACAAAGCCACGGGACCTTTACCGCAGCAGGCGTTCGGCCTGGACCTCAAGCCCGAATCCCTGCCCGCCGACATCGCCGCCCACGCCGAAAGTCTTTGGCAGACTCATCCACGCGAAGCACTTGGTTTGCTTTATCGCGCCCTGCTCAGCCGTCTGTTGCACGACTTCAACATCGCGCTCAAGTCCGCCGACACTGAAGGCCAAGTGCTTCAGCGTATCGAGCAATTACAGCAACCGGCCTTGCTGGCCTACAGCAAAAGCCTGACCGGGCACTGGCAAAACATGGCCTACGGTCATCGCCTGCCGCCCGCTCAGGTGCAGCAGGAACTGTGTGACGGCTGGCGCGTTCTGTTCGGCTCGCAGGTTGTCCGTTGAATCGGCGCTGGGGGTCGATAGCCGGGGTGTTGATCGCCGTGTTGCTGGCAGCGCTGAGTGTTTATCTGTACCTCAAGGCAACCCCCTACCAGACCGACATCGACCACGGCCCCTCCCCCGAAGCCAGGGCCAACCCATATCTGGCGGCTGAGCTGTTCCTGCGCAAGCAAGGCCTGAACGTCGGCCACGCCAACGGCCTCGACATCCTGCCCGGCCTCGACCCGCATCAACACAGCCTGCTGTTGCTCGCAGAGCGCTACAACATGACCCCACGACAGATCGACCAGGTGCTGAACTGGACCCGGGCCGGCGGGCGGCTTCTGTTCGTCGCCGAGTCGCTGTGGGATGAAAAACTCGGCCATAGCAATGACCTGCTGCTCGATCGGGTGCAACTGCGCCAGTCCCTGAGCAAAGACCTCAAGGACCCGCCGCCGGGTGTCGGTGACGATCCGTACCCGCAACTGACCAGGCTCTATCTGGAAAACGAAGACGCCCCGGCCTATGCCGGTTTCGATACCGCGTTCCATCTCGAAGACCCGAAAAACCTCGCCCAGGCCTGGGCCAACAGCGCCAGGGCCACACACATGATGCAGCTCGGTTACGGTCTCGGTTCGATCATCGTGGTCACCGATGCCGACTTGTGGAAAACCCCGGCCATCGACCGGTACGACAATGCCTGGCTGCTCTGGTACCTGACCGCCGACACCCGCGTGACACTGATCTTCAATACCGGTCACGACAGCCTGCCGACCTTGCTGCTGCGTTATTTTCCCCAGGCGCTGGTCGCGTTGTTCGCTTTGATCGGTCTGGGTTTCTGGCACTTCGGTGTGCGTCAGGGGCCATTGCTGGAACCGGCGCCGAAAGCACGCCGACAACTGCAGGAGCACCTGCGCGCCAGTGCCGACTTCCTGTTGCGCCGCAACGGTCAGGCCGGCCTGCTGCAAGCCTTGCAGCAAGACATTCTGCGGCGCGTGCGGCGTCGCCATCCCGGCTTTGAACAACTCGCCGTTACCGAACAATGGCTGGTGCTTGCGCGCCTGACCGGCCAACCCACACGCACTATCAGCCAGGCCATGAGCCCGCGACCGAAGCAACGACTTACCAGCGTTGAATTCAGCCGTCAGGTCGCCCACCTGCAATCCTTGAGGAACTCACTATGAGTCAACCGATCGAGCCCGACGTACCGGACCATGCCGCTCAACAACGTCAGCGTGCCAGCCACCTGGCCCAGGCCGTACGTAATGAATTGCAAAAAGCCCTGATCGGCCAGGACCGCGTGATCGACGACGTCCTGACGGCGCTGATCGCCGGCGGCCATGTGCTGCTCGAAGGCGTACCGGGCTTGGGCAAGACCCTGTTGGTGCGCGCCCTCGCCCGCTGCTTCGGCGGTGAGTTCGCGCGCATCCAGTTCACCCCGGACCTGATGCCCAGCGACGTCACCGGGCATGCCGTGTATGACTTGCAGACCGAGCAATTCAAACTGCGCAAGGGCCCGTTGTTCACCAACCTGCTACTGGCCGACGAGATCAACCGCGCCCCGGCGAAAACCCAGGCGGCGCTGCTCGRAGCCATGCAGGAGCGGCAAGTCACCCTCGAAGGCCGTGCTCTGCCCATCGCACAGCCGTTCATGGTGCTCGCCACGCAAAACCCCATCGAACAGGAAGGTACATATCCGCTACCGGAAGCCGAACTGGATCGCTTCATGCTCAAGGTACGCATGGATTACCCCGACGCCGACCAGGAGTTGAACATGGTCCGTCAGGTCAGCCGCTCGACCCGGGCCGACATGCTCGATGTCCAACCGATGCGCACGTTGTTGCAGGCCAGGGATGTACTGGCCCTGCAACGCATCGCCAGCGACCTGTCGCTGGACGATCAGGTGCTCGATTACGCCGTGCGCCTGGCCCGCTCCACCCGCAACTGGCCCGGCCTGATCCTCGGCGCCGGGCCTCGGGCGTCCATTGCGCTGGTGCGATGTGCCCGGGCCCGCGCGCTGCTGCGCGGTGGTGAGTTCGTGATTCCGGATGACATCAAGGGCTGCGCCCTGGCCGTGCTGCGCCATCGCGTACGCATCGCGCCGGAGCTGGACATCGAGGGCCTGGATGTCGATCAGGTGCTCCGACAGATGCTCGACCAAGTGCCGGCGCCGCGCCTGTGAAACCCTCGCGCCTGATGCTCGCCTGGCTGTTGATCCTGCTGGCCTGCACCATTGTGTCGGGCACTTTGCGGGCATTGGAGTTCGCAGTTGCGGCGAATCTCATGGCGATCAATTGGGGATTGCTCCTGGCGCTGCTGGCCCTGGCCCTGCTGGATGCGGTGCGCGTGAAGCGCCTGCCTTCGCCGCGGCTGAAACGCCAGATGCCCGGCAGCCTGGCGCTGGGTCGATGGAGCGAAGTGCAGCTGACTGTCGAACACGACTTTTCGCAACCGCTGAACATACAAGTCTTCGACCACGTGCCGCCGGGCCTGAGCTTCGAACACCTGCCCCTGACGGTCGAACTGCGACCTGGTCGGCACAGCCTGGCCGGTTATCGCCTGCGCCCGCTCAAGCGCGGTCACTTCACCTTCGAACGCTGCGAAATCAACCTGCCGAGCCCATTGGGGCTCTGGTCGGACGGGCGTTTGCTCGACCTGCCCGATGCCACCCGCGTCTACCCCGACTTCGCCCGCCTCTATGAAGGGCAACTACTGGCGGTGGACAACTGGCTCAGCCAGCTTGGCGTACGTCAGAAACAACGACGGGGCCTGGGTCTGGAATTCCATCAATTGCGCGAATTTCGCGAGGGCGACAGCCTGCGCCAGATCGACTGGAAAGCCACTGCCCGCCAGCGTATGCCGATTGCCCGGGAGTATCAGGACGAACGTGATCAACAGATCATGTTCATGCTCGACTGCGGCCGACACATGCGCAGCCAGGATGATGAGCTGTCGCACTTCGATCACGCCCTCAACGCCTGTCTGTTGCTCAGCTACGTCGCGCTGCGTCAGGGCGACGCGGTGGGCCTGAGTACCTTTGCCAGCGAACCGCCGCGCTACCTTGCACCGGTAAAAGGCACCAGCCATCTCAACACCCTGCTCAACAGCGTTTATGACTTGAACAGCAGCCAACGCAGCGCCGACTATCAAGCCGCGGCAACGCAACTGCTGGCACGGCAAAAACGCCGGGCACTGGTGGTGCTGGTAACCAGCCTGCGCGAAGAGGACGACGATGAGTTGCTCTCGGCGGTCAACCGCCTGAGCCAGCAACATCAGGTGCTGGTCGCGAGCCTGCGCGAAGACGTACTCGACACCCTGCGTCAGTCACCGGTGCAGACCTTGCCCGAGGCGCTGGCCTATTGCGGGACCGTGGACTACCTCAATACACGCGCCGAACTCCATGAGCGCTTGAACGCTCATGGAGTACTGGTGATGGATGCGCGACCCGGCGAGTTAGGGGCTGCGTTGGTGACGCGTTACCTGGGCTGGAAAAGAGCCGGAGTTTGAGCCTGAGCAATCACTCACAGCCGGTTTCCCGGTGATCTCAAGCCGAAGCCGGCAACGGCAGAAAACTGAAATACTGCTTCAACGCCTCGACCAAATGCCCATACTCCGGCGGCGCCCGTTGCAGGCTGAACCCGGTGTCGTAATGTTGGGGGGTTGCGTCTTCGTGGCACCACAGACAACAGGCTTGCAGATCGATGATCTGCTGGCCACCTTCGATACCGGGAATTTTCAGACGCAGGTTGAAGTCGGCGCCGATCATCATCGGCAACTGGCTGATCAGCATCAGCCCGTCTTCGCAGACATTGCCCAGATTGCCGATGGGTTTGCCGGTGATGCCGTTGAACACTTTCAGGAAGTACGGCAATTGATGCCGCTCGATTCGGCGGTCGGTGAACATGTGCAATTTCGCTATGCAAGGCTCTTAAGCAGAGCCGCACTACTGCTTCGGAACGGGTACGCATTAAATCTTTGCCCGCTCTCCCTGCTTCCGGTGCGCCATTCCTTGTAGCGCAGAGTCTTGCTTGTGCCGGTCACAGGTGTTGCCCCGGCTCATCAGAGGCAACGCTCTAAAACCGGTTCATTGGACTATAGCTCAGCACCGCCGGGGAGCCAGCGATCAGAGGGTTATCGACATCAGAACTGCGTCGGTTTAACGGCCGCCGCACTGCGCGTCGGATAGTGGCCCAGGCTCTGCAGGGTTTCAATGCGGGCATGGGCACGGTAGGCGTACTCGCTCTGTGGATAGGACGCCATGATGAACTGATAGGTCTTGGCCGCGTCGATAAACATCTTCTGTCGCTCCAGGCACAGGCCGCGCATCATCGACACTTCCGGCCACACGTAAGGCCGCGCGCGGCTGTCGCGTTCGACCTTGGACAGTTCGAGCATCACCTGCTCGCAATTGCCCCGGTCATAGGCGCTGTAGGCATTGTTCAAATGATGGTTCATCGACCAACGGGTGCAGCCCGTGGCGCTGAGGGCAAGGGCGGCAATGAGCACGAATCGCATGGGGGATCTCCTGTCTTGTGCCCTGTATCGGCCCATGGTCGGAAATCTTCAGGCTGCCGGACGTAAAGTTGCAGGGTTCAATAAAGAAAGAAATAAGTAGTGCAAACGAACAATGACTACAACATCGGAGCATAGTAGCCTCACTCAGCGCTTGAACTCAGGAGTCTTTGCATGTCCGTCCGTCGTACCAAAATCGTCGCTACCCTTGGCCCGGCCAGTAACTCGCCGGAAGTTCTCGAACAGCTGATTCTGGCTGGCCTGGACGTCGCCCGCCTGAACTTCTCCCACGGCACCCCCGACGAGCACAAGGCTCGCGCGAAGCTGGTGCGTGACCTCGCCGCCAAGCACGGCCGCTTCGTCGCCCTGCTGGGTGATCTGCAAGGCCCGAAAATCCGTATCGCCAAATTCGCCAACAAGAAGATCGAGCTGAAGATCGGTGATCAATTCACCTTCTCCACCAGCCATCCTCTGACCGAAGGCAACCAGCAAGTGGTCGGCATCGACTACCCGGACCTGGTCAAGGACTGCGGCGTGGGCGACGAGCTGCTGCTCGACGACGGCCGCGTGGTGATGCGCGTCGATACCGCCACCGCCACCGAACTGCACTGCACCGTGACCATCGGCGGTCCGCTGTCCGACCACAAAGGCATCAACCGTCGCGGTGGCGGCCTGACCGCTCCGGCCCTGACTGAAAAAGACAAGGCTGACATCAAGCTCGCTGCGGAAATGGAAGTCGACTACCTCGCGGTATCCTTCCCGCGTGACGCCGCCGACATGGAATACGCCCGTCAACTGCGCGACGAAGCCGGTGGCACTGCCTGGCTGGTGGCGAAGATCGAACGCGCCGAAGCCGTGGCCGACGACGAAACCCTCGACGGCCTGATCAAGGCGTCCGACGCGGTGATGGTTGCCCGTGGCGACCTGGGTGTGGAAATCGGCGACGCCGAGCTGGTGGGCATCCAGAAAAAGATCATTCTGCACGCACGCCGCCACAACAAGGCGGTGATCGTCGCGACCCAGATGATGGAGTCGATGATCCAGAACCCGATGCCGACCCGCGCTGAAGTGTCCGACGTAGCCAACGCCGTGCTCGACTACACCGATGCCGTGATGCTCTCGGCGGAAAGCGCCGCTGGCCTGTACCCGCTGGAAGCCGTTCAGGCCATGGCGCGCATCTGCATCGGTGCCGAAAAGCATCCGACCAGCAAGACCTCCAGCCACCGCATCGGCAAAGAGTTCGAGCGCTGCGACGAAAGCATCGCACTGGCGACCATGTACACCGCCAACCACTTCCCGGGCGTGAAGGCGATCATCGCCCTGACCGAAAGTGGCTACACCCCGCTGATCATGTCGCGCATCCGCTCCTCGGTGCCGATCTACGCGTTCACCCCACACCGCGAAGCCCAGGCTCGCGCGGCGATGTTCCGTGGCGTGTACACCATCCCGTTCGATCCGGCTTCGCTGGCGCCGAACGAAGTCAGCCAAAAGGCGATCGACGAGCTGGTCAAGCGCGGCGTAGTGGAAAAAGGCGACTGGGTCATCCTGACCAAGGGCGACAGCTACCACACCACCGGCGGCACCAACGGCATGAAGATCCTGCACGTTGGCGATCCGATGGTCTGAGTGACCGGTTGCTGAAAAACAAAAGCCCCGCCATGTGAATGGCGGGGCTTTTTGTTTTCTGATCCGAAAGTTGTGTTGTTCAGGCTGGCCTCATCGCGAGCAAGCTCGCTCCCACATTGTCCGCAGATGCTCACAGATCATGTGTCCACCACGAATCCCTGTGGGAGCGAGCTTGCTCGCGATGGGGCCGGCCCTGACACCGAAAACTCAATGCCGCTTGATAAACCCGGTCAACGCCGCCAACGCTTCCGGCGACCGCAGCCGCTGAGTAAACAAAGCACCCTCTTCTTCTATCACCTTGCGCACCAACTCCCGATCCGGCGCCTTCATCAATTGCTTGCTGATCCGCACCGCTTCCGACGGCAGCGACTCAAAGCGCAACGCCATCTCCCGCGCCTTGGCCAAGGCCTCCTCGCCACTGCCCAGCGCCTCGGACGCAATGCCCCACGCGGCCGCCTGTTCACCATTGAAACCATCACCGAGCAGCAACAACTCCGCTGCCTTGGCCTGCCCGAGCAAACGCGGCAGGATCAGGCTGGAGCCAAACTCCGGGCACAGGCCAAGGTTGACGAACGGCATACGCAAGCGTGCATCGCGGCTGACGTAGACCAGATCGCAATGCAGTAGCATCGTCGTGCCAATGCCCACCGCCGCGCCAGCCACGGCGGCGATCACCGGTTTGCGGCATTCGAGCAGATTGAGCATGAAGTGAAACACCGGGCTGTCGAGGCCGTTCGGTGGTTGCTGGATGAAGTCGGCGATGTCGTTGCCGGCGGTGAAGCATTCGGCAGAGCCGGTGATCAGCACGGCGTTGATCCCGGGGTCGCTGTCGGCCTGTTTCAACGCCTCGGCCAAGTGGCTGTACATGGCACGGGTCAGGGCGTTTTTCTTGTCCGGGCGATTCAGGCGCAGGGTCAACAGGCCGCGTTCGCGTTCAACTTCGATGGCATCGGTCATGGCAGGTCTCGCGTCTGAAAAGTCAGCGCTCAACCACGGGGCAGGAATACATCGGCCAGCAGTTGATTGCGCGGCAACCCCGCCAGGTACAGGCGCCGGGCAAAGGCATCGACACTGTCGGGGGCTCCGCAGAGTAAGGCCAGGGTTTGCCGCGAAACAAGCCGCAGTTGCGCCAAAGCCGCCGGCAACTCGGCCGGGGTCCACAGTTCGACACTCAGGTTCGGACGACTGGCTGCCATGGCTTGCAGGGGTTTGGCCAGGTAGTGCTCATCGGCATCATGGGCCAGGTGAATGACGCGGATGGCGCCTTGGTGATCCTGCCGCAGCGCTTCGCGCAAGACGCCAAACAATGGCCCCAACCCGGTGCCGGCCGCCATCAACCACAACGGCCGGGCGTGCCAGTCCGGATCGTAATGCAAGGCGCCGCCGCGCAGCTCACCGAGGCGGATCGGATCGCCGATGCGCAATTGCCTGGCGGCATCGCTGAATTCCCCGGGCTTGCGGCAATCGAGATGAAACTCCAGAAAGCGGTCTTCTTGCGGCAGGCTGGCGAGGGAATACGGCCGCGCCACGCTGCCCGTCCACAACACCAGGTGCTGGCCGGCGCTGTAGCGCAATGGCCGCTGCGGGATGATCCGCAAACGCAGCACCGTAGTGCTCAGCCAATCGACCGCCGCGACCTCAGCCGGATGGCCATCGAGCTGCGGGTCGAAGGCGTGCACCTGCAAGTCCTCGATCACCTGGCACTGGCACGCCAGGCGCCAGCCCTGTTCACGCTGCTGTGCACTCAAGGCATCCGGGCGGCTGTCGCTCGGCAGGCCCTGCACACACTGCACCAGGCACGCATGACAACTGCCGGCGCGGCAACTGTAGGGCACCGGCACGCCGTTCTGATTCAGTGCGTCGAGCAGATTGCTGCCCGCCGCCACCGACCAGCGAAGTTCACCGACCCGCAGCTCAGGCATCGACGTTCTCCCACGCCGCCGCGCATCGATTACGGCCGTCACGCTTGGCGCGATAGAGCGCCTGATCGGCCTGTTGCAAGGCGTCATCGAGATCGTCGCCCAGCTCCAGCAGGGTCATGCCGGCGGACAGGCTGAGGTTGCGCACATCCAGGCCGATCAACTCGACATCGGTGAACGCGATGCGCAGCCGTTCGCAGCACGAAGTCAGACTGTCGGCATCGCAATCGGGCAGCAGCACCACGAACTCTTCACCGCCGTAACGGGCCAGAACGTCACCGTCGCGCAGGCACGCGGTGGCAACGCCGGCGAAGGCTTGCAGCACCTGATCGCCAGCGGCGTGACCGTGCAGGTCGTTGATGCGTTTGAAATGGTCGAGGTCGATCAGCGCCAGGCCGTGCACCACATCGGCGTCCATGGCGTTCAACTCGCGGGAAGCCAGGCGCAGGAAATGCCGGCGATTGAACAGGCCAGTGAGCTCGTCGGTGGCCACCAGGTCTTCGAGCTGGCGCATCATCCCGCGCAAGGTGTCCTGGTGCGCCTGCAAGGCAAAACGTCGCTGGCGCATGCGTTGTCGCGAAGTCTGTACATGGCGGGCATACAGCACCAGCCACACCAGTACGATGAGCAGTACACAGACTTGGAGCACCGCCATGGCCGGGTCAGGCAGCTGGAAGTGGTAGCCCTCCCACAGCGTGATCGCGCTGAAACTGAAGAACACCAGCAGCGCGCACCGTACAAAGGACCTGCGTGACAGATGGAACAGGCCGAATAGCAGGATCAGCACGTAAAACACCAGAAACGCACCCCTGGCTTCGTCCAGATGGGCGATCAGCCAGGTTTGCCAGCCCAGCCCCAGCAACACTTGCGCCTCGGTCAGGCTGGGGTCGGCGAAACGCAGGTTGTAGCCGCTGTAAAACACCGCGAACAGGGAGGCCTGGCTAATCACCACCAGCGTGCTGCCGATGATGACACTGGAAAGCGGCGCGTCGTAGTGACCGGTAAAAAACGCCAGCCAAAGCAACAGCAATGCCAGGGCATAGGTGCCGGCCGCGAGGGCGAAACGTTTGAGCAACAGGCGCTGGATGGCGTTATGGGTCAATCGTTGATTCACCGAATGAAAGGAGACTGACAGAGCGTCCTACTCTACAGACCGAATGTCACTTTAGTGGTGTGGCCGATAAATGACCATTCAATTTTCGGGATGGCCTTATGCGACCAACGATTGACTGCCGGCGCGTGTGCCTGTCCGCGAGGCGCGGTATACTGCCGCGCCTTTTTAGCGTCGCGCCAGCTTGCCCGGCGTGCCTTGAAAGGTGCTTGCAACCGACCGATGCACCCAAGCTGCAAGCACCTTATTGAATGTTCCCGTCTTTTAGAGGAGCGCGACTCATGACCGTGATCAAGCAAGACGACCTGATTCAGAGCGTTGCCGACGCCCTGCAATTCATTTCCTACTACCACCCCGTGGATTTCATCCAGGCGATGCACGAGGCCTACCTGCGCGAAGAATCGCCAGCGGCCCGCGACTCGATGGCACAGATCCTGATCAACTCGCGCATGTGCGCCACCGGCCACCGCCCGATCTGCCAGGACACCGGCATCGTCACAGTGTTTGTCCGTGTCGGTATGGACGTGCGCTGGGACGGCGCCACCATGGGCCTGGACGACATGATCAACGAAGGCGTACGTCGCGCCTACAACCTGCCGGAAAACGTCCTGCGTGCTTCGATCCTCGCCGACCCGGCGGGCGCTCGCAAGAACACCAAGGACAACACCCCGGCCGTGATCCACTACTCCATCGTTCCGGGTAACACCGTGGAAGTGGACGTGGCGGCCAAGGGCGGCGGTTCCGAGAACAAGTCGAAAATGGCCATGCTCAACCCGTCCGACTCGATCGTCGACTGGGTGCTGAAAACCGTCCCGACCATGGGCGCCGGCTGGTGCCCACCGGGCATGCTCGGCATCGGCATCGGCGGCACCGCCGAGAAAGCCGCGGTCATGGCCAAGGAAGTGTTGATGGAATCCATCGACATTCACGAGCTCAAAGCGCGTGGCCCACAGAACCGCATCGAAGAAATGCGTCTGGAGCTGTTCGAGAAGGTCAACCAGTTGGGCATCGGTGCCCAGGGCCTCGGTGGCCTGACCACCGTGCTCGATGTGAAGATCATGGACTACCCGACCCATGCAGCCTCGCTGCCGGTGTGCATGATCCCTAACTGCGCCGCCACCCGTCACGCGCACTTCGTGCTCGACGGTACAGGTCCAGCCTCGCTGGAAGCGCCACCGCTGGATGCCTACCCGGAAATCGTCTGGGAAGCCGGCCCGTCGGCCCGTCGCGTCAACCTCGACACCCTGACGCCTGAAGAAGTGCAGAGCTGGAAACCGGGCGAAACCGTCCTGCTCAACGGCAAAATGCTAACCGGTCGCGACGCTGCGCACAAACGCATGGTCGAGATGCTGAACAAGGGTGAAACCCTGCCGGTAGACCTCAAAGGTCGCTTCATCTACTACGTCGGCCCGGTCGATCCGGTCGGTGACGAAGTGGTTGGCCCGGCCGGCCCTACCACCGCCACGCGGATGGACAAGTTCACCCGTCAGATTCTCGAGCAGACCGGTTTGCTGGGCATGATCGGCAAATCCGAGCGCGGCCCGACCGCGATCGAAGCGATCAAGGACCACAAGGCCGTTTATCTGATGGCAGTGGGCGGCGCGGCTTACCTGGTGGCGCAAGCGATCAAGAAGTCCCGCGTTGTCGCTTTCGCCGAACTGGGCATGGAAGCGATCTACGAGTTCGACGTCAAGGACATGCCTGTGACCGTTGCGGTCGACAGCAAGGGCGAGTCGGTGCACATCACAGGTCCCGCCATCTGGCAGCAAAAGATCAGTGAAAGCCTGGCGGTGGAAGTGCAATAAACAGCACTCCCCCCCTGAAAAAAACCGGCCGGTCGGCAACGACAGGCCGGTTTTTTTTGGGGCTGGCAAAAATCTGATTCCACAAACGACCAACGCATTGAAACCACCGTCAGCGCATGGCTTCCAGCGAGTGATGAACACTGTCCGCATGGTATGGTGCTCCCCCTTATTTTCGTCTGTTGTTCTGAGCATGCTGCTGACTTCCCGATCGCTGCGCCTGGCGCTGTACACCCTATTGATCATCGCCGGTGCCGCCATCGTCGCCACGCTGGCCATGCGCCACGCCGTACGCCAGTCAATGGTCGAAGACGCGGCCCGCGCCAATCAGCAACTGGCGCTGTATGCCACGTCCCTGCATACCCTGATCGAACGTTACCGCGCCCTGCCCGCGGTGCTGGCGCTGGACCCGGAACTGCGCTCGGCGCTCAAGGGGGCAGTGAGCCCCGGGCAACAGGATGCGCTGAACCGCAAACTGGAAAAGATCAATGGTGCCGCCGAATCCTCGACCCTGGAATTGCTCGACCGCAGCGGCCTCGCCGTGGCGGCGAGCAACTGGCGTTTGCCCAGCAGCTATGTCGGTCACAACTACGGTTTCCGCCCTTACTTCAACCAGACCCGCACCCAGGGCACCGGGCGCTTTTATGCCGTGGGCGTGACCAGCGGGATTCCCGGCTACTTCCTCTCCAGCGCGGTCAGCGATGACGATGGCCAGTTCCTCGGCGCCATGGTGGTAAAACTGGAGTTTCCCGAACTGGAGCGGGAGTGGCGTCAGGGCAGCGACACGCTGCTGGTCAGCGACGCACGCGGGATCATCTTCATCGCCAACCAGCCGGGCTGGCGCTATCGCCTGCTCAAGCCGCTGAGCGACAGCGATCATGCCGAACTCAAGACCACCCGCCAATACGACAAGCAGCCGCTGACGCCACTCGATTTTCAATCGTTGCGGCGCTTCGACGACAACAGTGACCTGGCTCGGGTTGACGGCCCGGACGGCAAGGCGGATTACCTGTGGGAATCCCTGCCGCTGAGCACCGAGGGCTGGACCCTGCACCTGCTGCGTCGCCCGCAGGTCGCCTTCGAAGACAGCCGCAACGCCGCGCTTGCCGCGGCCGGGTTGTGGCTGACCCTGGTGTTCCTGTTGCTGTTTCTCAACCAGCGCTGGCGCCTGGCGAAAATGCGCCAGCGCAGTCGCGAAGAACTCGAACGACTGGTAGAAGAACGCACCCGCGACCTGCGCACCGCCCAGGAAGGCCTGGTGCAATCGGCCAAACTCGCGGCGCTGGGGCAGATGTCCGCCGCCCTGGCCCACGAAATCAACCAGCCGCTCACCGCCCAGCGCATGCAGCTGGCAACCTTGCGCCTGCTGCTCGACCACGGCCGGGTCGACGATGCCTACAAGGCGCTCAAACCGGTGGATGAAATGCTCACGCGCATGGCCGCCCTCACCGGCCATCTGAAAACCTTCGCCCGCAAAAGCCCCAGCGGTTTGCGCGAACGCCTGGACCTGGCGGCGGTGGTGGATCAGTCGCTGCAACTGCTCGACACCCGGCTGCGCGACGAACAGGTCAGCACGGTGCTGCACCTGACCCGCCCGGCCTGGGTGCGTGGCGATGCGATTCGCCTGGAGCAGGTGCTGATCAACCTGCTGCGCAACGCCCTCGATGCGATGCAGGACAAACCCTGCAAACGCCTGGAAATCCGCCTCGAAGCCGACGAGCAATTGTGGCGCCTGAGCGTGATCGACAATGGTGGCGGTATCGCCGAAGAGAACCTGTCCAAGGTCTTCGATCCGTTCTTCACCACCAAACCGGTAGGCGATGGCCTGGGGATCGGTTTGGCCGTATCGTTCGCCATCGTTCACGAATCCGGCGGACGCCTGAGTGCCGGCAATCATGACAAAGGCGCTGTGTTTACCGTGACTTTGCCCATCGACCTGGAGGTGCATGAAGCATGCTGAACTCAGTGATCGTGGTCGACGACGAAAGCAGCATCCGCAGTGCTGTCGAGCAATGGTTGAGCCTGTCGGGTTTCGAGGTGCAGCTGTTCAGCCGCGCCGACGAATGCCTGGCGCAATTGCCCAGGCATTTTGCCGGGGTGATTCTCAGCGATGTGCGCATGCCCGGCATGACCGGCCTGGAACTGCTGGCCGAGGTGCAACGCCGGGATGCCGATTTGCCGGTGATCCTGCTGACCGGCCACGGCGATGTGCCGATGGCCGTCGAAGCCATGCGCGACGGCGCCTACGATTTCCTGGAGAAACCCTTCAGCCCGGAAACCCTGCTCGGCAGCCTGCGCCGCGCCCTCGACAAGCGTCGGCTGGTGCTGGAAAACCGCGCGCTGCACGAACAGGCGGACAACCGTGCCAAGCTGGATGCCACGTTGCTCGGCGTGTCCCGGGGCCTGCAAAACCTGCGTCGGCAGGTTCTCGATCTGGCGGCGCTGCCGGTCAACGTTTTGATCCGCGGTGAAACCGGCAGCGGCAAGGAACTGGTCGCCCGCTGCCTGCACGACTTCGGGCCGCGGGCCGACAAGCCCTTTGTGGCGCTCAACTGCGCGGCTATCCCCGAGCAATTGTTCGAGGCCGAGCTGTTCGGTCACGAGAGCGGCGCGTTCACCGGGGCGTCTGGCAAGCGTATCGGCAAGCTCGAATACGCCGACGGCGGCACGTTGTTTCTCGATGAAATCGAAAGCATGCCCCTGGCCCAGCAGGTGAAACTGCTGCGGGTGTTGCAGGAGCAAAAGCTTGAACGACTGGGCTCGAACCAGAGTATCCGCGTGGATTTGCGCATCATCGCCGCGACCAAACCGGACCTGCTCGACGAGGCTCGGGCCGGGCGTTTTCGCGAAGACCTGGCCTATCGTTTGAACGTCGCAGAACTACGCCTGCCGCCCTTGCGCGAACGCCGTGAAGACATTCCGCTGCTGTTCGAATCCTTTGCCCAAAACGCCGCCGAACGGCTGGGACGTAAATTTCCACCGTTGAGCGGCGCACAGTTGAGTCACCTGCTGAGCCACGATTGGCCAGGCAATGTGCGCGAACTGGCGAACGTCGCCGAGCGTCAGGTATTGGGGTTGGGTGAGCCGGAGCCCTTGGGCATCGAGCCCGGCCAGTCACTGGCAGCGCAGCAGGAAGCGTTCGAAGCGCAATGCCTGCGTGCCGCGTTGACCCGACACAAGGGCGATGTGAAAGCGGTACTCGAAGAACTGCAACTGCCGCGCCGGACCTTCAATGAAAAGATGCAGCGGCATGGGTTGAGCCGGGAGATGTTTTTGCAGGACAGCTGAGTTTTTGCAGTGCCTGCCCTGCCCCCATCGCGAGCAAGCTCGCTCCCACAATGTTCGGCGTACACAGATCCACTGTGGGAGCGAGCTTGCTCCGGGCGGCGTTCCGACGATGAGGCCGGCAAAGGCAAAACAAATACACAAGCCGACAAGCAATTTTCCGCTCATCACCAAACTTTTATAAGCGGATTTCCGCTCACCAAAACACCACCACCCTTCTAAACCGGCCCTCTCCCCCTTGGCACAGCTCCTGCTATAGCCCCTGCAGGCTGCGTTTATTCGCGCTCCACAAAAACAATTAAATGAAGGATCCTTCAATGGATAACTCCAACTCCCTGCCGCTTGGGTCGGCTGCCGCACCGACCAAGGAAAGAACCACCGCCAGTCGCATCAAATCGATCTTCAGCGGTTCAGTCGGCAACATGGTCGAGTGGTACGACTGGTACGTCTACGCCGCATTCTCCCTGTACTTCGCCAAGACCTTCTTCCCCAAAGGCGACACCACCGCCCAACTGCTCAACACCGCCGCGATCTTCGCCGTGGGCTTCCTGATGCGTCCGATCGGAGGCTGGCTGATGGGTCTGTATGCCGACAAGGTCGGGCGCAAAAAGGCCCTGATGGCCTCGGTGTACCTGATGTGCTTCGGCTCGCTGCTGATCGCCCTGAGCCCGAGCTATGAAGTCATCGGCATCGGCGCGCCGATCCTGCTGGTGTTCGCGCGTTTGCTGCAAGGCCTGTCGGTGGGTGGCGAATACGGTACCTCCGCCACCTACCTCAGCGAGATGGCGACCAAGGAACGTCGTGGCTTCTACTCCAGCTTCCAGTACGTGACCCTGATTTCCGGCCAGCTCATCGCCCTGGCGGTGTTGATCGTGCTGCAACAACTGCTGACCACCGAAGAGCTCTACGCCTGGGGCTGGCGCATCCCGTTCGCCATCGGCGCGCTGTGTGCCGTGGTTGCGCTCTATCTGCGTCGTGGCATGGAAGAAACCGAGTCCTTCACCAAGAAAGAAAAAGCCAAGGAAAGCGCGATGCGCACCTTGATGCGTCACCCCAAGGAACTGATGACCGTGGTCGGCCTGACCATGGGCGGCACCCTGGCGTTCTACACCTACACCACGTACATGCAGAAATACCTGGTGAACACCGTCGGCATGAGCATTTCCGACTCCACCACCATTTCCGCCGCCACGCTGTTCCTGTTCATGTGCCTGCAACCGATCATCGGCGGGCTGTCGGATAAAATCGGTCGCCGGCCAATCCTGATTGCCTTCGGCATCCTGGGAACCCTGTTCACCGTGCCGATCCTCACCACCCTGCACACCATCCAGACCTGGTGGGGCGCGTTCTTCCTGATCATGGCGGCGCTGATCATCGTCAGCGGCTACACCTCGATCAACGCCGTGGTGAAAGCCGAACTGTTCCCGACCGAAATCCGCGCGCTGGGCGTGGGCCTGCCGTACGCACTGACCGTTTCGATCTTCGGCGGCACCGCTGAATACATCGCGCTGTGGTTCAAGAGCATCGGCATGGAGACGGGTTACTACTGGTACGTGACCGCGTGCATTGCCGTGTCGTTGCTGGTGTACGTCACCATGAAAGACACCCGCAAGCATTCGCGGATTGTCACGGACTAAATCAAGCCTCAAGGAAAAGGGGCAGATCTCACCGGGGTCTGCCCCTTTTTTATTGAATCAACATAACCCCTTGTGGGAGCGAGCCTGCTCGCGATGGAGTGTCAGTCGACACCAACTTATCTGATACACCATCGCGAGCAAGCTCGCTCCTACAGAGGGTAGAGTCGACTGGAATTCAGCGGTTCATCCTTGCACTATGAACGCCACCCGAACTACGCCCTGGAATTACTCCATGCCCGACGACATCCACTTCTACGAACCCGCCAACGGCCACGGCTTGCCCCACGATCCGTTCAACGCCATCGTCGGCCCGCGCCCCATCGGCTGGATCTCTTCACAGAATGCCGAGGGCCACCTGAACCTGGCGCCCTACAGCTTTTTCAACGCTTTCAACTACATTCCGCCGATCATCGGGTTTTCCAGCGTCGGGCGCAAAGACAGCCTGAACAACATCGAACAAACCGGCGAATTCGCCTGGAACCTGGCCACGCGGCCGTTGGCCGAGCAGATGAACCAGAGCTGTGCGATGGTCGGGCCTGATGTTAATGAATTCGAACTGGCCGGGCTGACGACCGTTGCCTCGAAGGTCATCCAGGTGCCACGGGTGGCCGAGAGCCCGGTGTCCTTCGAGTGCAAGGTCACGCAGATCATTCAGTTGCAACGGGCGGACGGCAATGTAGTGCCCAGCTGGCTGATCCTCGGCGAAGTGGTCGCCGTGCATATCGCCAAATGGCTGTTGAAGGATGGGATATACGACACCGCCGCGGCAGAACCGATTCTGCGCGGCGGCGGGCCAGCGGATTATTTCCAGCTGGGGCCCGAGGCGTTATTCAAGATGTACCGCCCGGGGCGGTGAGAATCACCAGAGCAGGTCGGTGTTTTCCTTGACGTCCTTGAGGTGAGTCAGTTCCTTGGCGGCCGCATCATCGGCCTCGTGAGCGGTCTTGAAGACCTGGCCTTCCAGCACTTTGTGAAAACGCGGGGCGCCGGCACCACCCAGCGCTTTGACGGCGATAGCGGCGTGATAACCACCCTCGCCCGGTACTACAGCGGAAACAGCTTCGAAGTGATCAAAGGCTTTACGTGCCATGTCGCGAATCCTGGCTGGTTGAGAATGCCATCATTAAACCCTCAACCGGCCAGTTTGTGTACCGCCGCTTCGGACTGGCGCAAGGCCTGCGCCGCCGTGACATCCTTGAAGGTGTGGAAATCCAGGCTGTTGACCACCAGCTCCTGTACCAGCTCGGCAAAAATCTCCATTGCCGGCGTGCTGAAGTACGCAGTCATGGCCTGCTGATTGCTCCAGAAACCGGAGACCAGCCACAGCTGCGGATCGCACTGCGAATGCTGCAAGGCAAAGCTAAGGCAGCCAGGCGCTGCGCGGGACGGTTCGATCAGGGCACTGAGACGCACACCGAGTTCCGCCGAGCGCCCGGTGCGCGCTCGAACGAAGGCCATATGACTGACGGGGATCTGCTTGGACATGTTCAACCCTCCCGGGGAGTCGCGTGGCAGCCGGGGGACGGGCTGCGACAGGATCAAAGGTTAAGGGCGGCGACGCCTGTCTCGTTAGTCGATTCCTGCCGGCGCGTTGCACAATCCTGCGAAACTGCATGGACCACCTGTAACAAACGGTAAAACCCTGTCACGGTTCTGCCATACGAGTTTCAAGCAAGTTCTTCAGGCACATGGCTCTAGTAGCTACACCGCCGGTGGACCCCGGGCAGAATCAGGCAAGCATCCGGCAGGATGTGTCTACCGCTACCGCTTGCACAAACTTATGCTCTGCCCCATTCCCTCCATGCCTTGCCGAGGATGCCGCGCATGTCGTCACTCGATCACTTTCAAGCCCCGCTGGACACCGACATGGAAAAGCAGCGCGCGGAACTGGCGGCCATCATCCGCCGCAACACCGCCGAAGATGGCAGTTATGCCACGGCCATCGGCTCGCTGTTCATGTCCCGCCACAGCCAGTCCCACGAGTTCGCTCCGGTACTCGCGCAACCGGCGCTGTGCATCATGGCCCAGGGGCGCAAGGAAGTTCAGCTGGCCAACGAATACTTCAACTACGACCCACTGAATTACCTGGTGGTCTCGGTCTCGATGCCGCTGAGTGGACGAGTGGTGGATGTCTCGGCCGAGGAACCGATCCTGGCCTTGCGCCTGGACATCGACCCGACGGAAATCACCGCACTGATCGCCGACGCTGGCCCCCTCGGCGTGCCTACCCGGCCGACCGGACGCGGGCTGTATGTCGAAAAAATCGACACCGCGATGCTCGACGCGGTGCTGCGCCTGGCGCGGTTGCTGGACACGCCGAAAGACATCGCCATGCTGGCGCCGCTGATTCGTCGGGAAATACTCTACCGATTGTTGCGCAGCAAGCAGGGGCATCGACTGTATGAAATCGCCATCGCCAACAGTCAGAGCCATCGCATCAGCCAGGCGATCAAATGGCTCAACGGCAACTTTGAACAGCCGTTGCGCATTGATGATCTGGCCAAGGAAGTGAACCTGAGCGTGTCGACGCTGCATCACCGCTTCAAGGCGATGACGGCGATGAGTCCGTTGCAGTATCAGAAGCAGTTGCGCCTTCAGGAAGCCCGGCGATTGATGCTGGCCGAAGGGCTGGAAGCTTCGGCGGCGGGGTATCGGGTCGGGTATGAAAGCCCTTCACAGTTCAGCCGGGAGTACAGCCGGTTGTTCGGGGCGCCGCCGTTAAGGGATCTGGCGCGGTTGCGGTTATCGGTCTGATCCAGAGTTTTTGTTGGTTGTGCCGGCCCCATCGCGAGCAAGCTCGCTCCCACATTGGACGGTGTACGCCGATACCTGTGGGAGCGAGCTTGCTCGCGATGGGGCCGGTCAGGCCAACATCAAACCCGGATCAGGCGCCAAGTACCCGGCAAGCCTCCACCGGCAAGGTCACCGACACCGGATGCCCAACGCTCAGGCCAAAGCCCTGGCACGGCGTGCTCAGTGCGGTAAACGACACCCCGGAACACTCCACCGTGGTCTCGATGGTCGCACCGATATCGCGCACGAAGGTCACCTTGCCCAGCAAGCGGTTGCCTGCGGTCGCCTGCGGAGCCGACAGTTGCAGGTCTTCCGGGCGAATCAGCATCTTCACCTTCTCACCGGCCACAATGCTGCTGCAGATCGGCACTTGCAGCGCATCGCCGCCCGGCAAGCTGACCTTGCCGTTACCCAGCACCGTGGCCGGGAAGATGTTGCCCGAGCCGATGAAGTCCGCGACGAACTCGTTGGCCGGGTGGCGGTAGATCTCGATCGGCGTGCCCACCTGCTGCACCTTGTGCTCACCCAATACGACCACGATATCGGCCATGGTCATGGCCTCGCGCTGGTCATGGGTCACCATAATGGTGGTGATGTTCAGGCGTTGTTGCAGTTGACGGATTTCCACCTGCATCGACTCGCGTAGCTTGGCGTCCAGCGCTGACAACGGTTCGTCGAGCAGGAGGATTTTCGGGTGCGAGGCAATCGCCCGGGCAATCGCCACGCGCTGGCGTTGGCCGCCGGACAGCTTGGCCACCGGACGATTGATCATCGCTTGCAGCTGGATCAGTTCCAGCAACTCCACCACCCGCGCCTGCTGGTCAGCCTTGCTGACCCCGCGCAGTTTCAGCGGATAGGCGATGTTCTCGCCCACGGTCATGTGCGGGAACAACGCCAGGGACTGGAACACCATGCCGAAATTGCGCAGGTGCGCCGGGGTGTTGCCGATGTCTTCGCCATCCAGGCGGATCTCGCCGCCGGTCAGGGTTTCAAGGCCGGCAATCATGCGCAGCAAGGTGGTTTTGCCGCAGCCCGAAGGGCCGAGGAAACACACCAGTTTGCCCTCGGGCAAATGCAGGTTCACATCGGTTACCGCGCAGGCCGAGCCGTAATGTTTCTCGACGTTTTCCAGAATCAGACCAGACATGTGAATCACCTCAAGAAATCAGAACGAAACGCCACCTTCACCAACCAGTTTTTCGAGCGCCCAGATCAGGACGAAGTCGATCAACACGATCAGCACGGCAAACGAAAATACGGTCGGGTCGAGCGAAGACACGGTGCGGCTGTACATCCAGATCGGCACGGTCATCACATCGATGGTGTAGAGGAAGTAGGTCACGGTGAATTCGTTGAACGAGACGATGAACGCCAGCAGCATGCCCGCCAGGATCCCCGACTTCATCAACGGCACCACCACATCGACAATTGCCCGCAGCGGCGACGCGCCGAGCATTTGCGCGGCCTCTTCGACTTCGCTGCCGATGGAGAGCATGGCCGCCGTGCAGTTTTTCACCACGAACGGCAATGCGAGGATCACGTGGGCAATCACCAGGCGCGAGGTGGTCATCTGGAACGGCAGGCTGTCAAACACCAGCAGCAACGCCAGACCCAACACCACCATCGGGAACACCAGTGGCAACGACATCAATTGCAGCGCCACGGCCTTGCCACGGAACTCGCAACGGGTCAGCGCGTAGGCCGCTGGCACCGCGATGATGGTCGCGAAGACCATGGTCAGGCAGGACACCATCAGGCTGGTGGTCATGGCTTTGCCCAGGCTCAACACATCGCTGGCGTCCGGCGACACAAAGGTGTGCCAGGCGGCCTTGTACCATTGCAGGCTGTAGCTGCTCGGCGGGAAGTCGAGGTTCGACGCGCCGCTGAACGACATCACGATCATGGTCAGGATCGGCAACACCGCCAACAGCAGGATGAAGCCCGAGAGGATGCCGGCAAACTTGCCGGTATCACCCGGCAACAGCGACTGGCGCTTCTTGGTCAGGGTACTCATTGCGAAGCCTCCAGCATGCGGCGACGGCGGCCAGTGATGTATTCGGACAGGGTCATGATCGCGAGGGTGGTGACGATCAGCACCACACCGGCGGCGGACGCGGCGGGCCAGTTCATCAGCGGGGCGATCTGGTCATGCACCATCACCGCCAGCATCGGCACGCGCCGGCCACCGAGCAGCAACGGCACCACGAAACTGCTGGCGTTGTAGGCAAACACCAGGGTCGCACCGGTAATGATCCCCGGCAGACTCATCGGCAATACCACCTGGCGGAACACCTGGAAGCGGCTGGCGCCGAGGGTCGCGGCGGCTTCTTCGTAGCTGCGGGCAACGCCGCGCATGGCGCTGGCAATCGGCAACACGGCCAGCGGGAAGGCAGTTTGCACCAGGCCCATCAACACGCCGTTCTGGTTGTACAGCAGCATGATCGGGCGCTTGATCAGGCCCAGGCCCATCAGGGTCTGGTTGAGCATGCCACCGGGACCGAGGATCACCAGCCAGCCGTAGCTTTGCAGCAGCAAGTTGACCAGCAAGGGCAGCAACACCGCCGCCAGGAAGATGCGGCGCACGAACGGCGAGGTCAGGCGCGACATGGTGTAGGCCACCGGTATCGCCAGGATCACTGCGATCACCGCGCTGATCAGCGCCAGGCGCAGGGTCAGCATCAGCGATTTGAGGTAATAGGGTTCCAGCAACTGGGCGTAACTGGCCAGGCTGAACCCGGACCATTCCGCGCCTTTGGTGCCCACGCTCATGCGCAGTACCAGCAGGCTCGCGGCAATCAGTACGCCAAGAAACAGCATCGACGGCGAGAGGAAAAACCAGGCCCGCGTCGTTGGCGAAACACCCCGAGCGGCGCGCACGGGGGCGGCACTCACCGGATGAGTCAGAGGTTGGTGTTCCATAGCAAAGGTCTCGTCAATGGAAAGCAGCTGACAAACACAAGACTCAAGCTCACTTTGCCCCCTGTGGGAGCGAGCTTGCTCGCGATGACTGCCTATCAGTCGCCAATGATGTCGACTGACACTCCGCTATCGCGAGCAAGCTCGCTCCCACAGGGGATCTTCAGTGTTTGAAGATCCTGTGTACGTCACTCGATCAGGAAGAAAAGATTTCCGTGTAACGACGAATCCATTGGTCATGCACAGTCGCCAGGAAGGCGTTGTCGTGCATGATCGCCTTCTCGGCAATCTGCTCCGGCGTGAGGATGTACGGGCTCTTGCGCGCTTCGGCGGAGATGATCGCCTTGGCGTTGACCGGGCCGTTATAGATGTCTTCAGCCATCTTGCCCTGCACCAGCGGGTCCAGAGAGTGGTTGATGAAGGCGTAGGCCATGTCGGTATCGCCCGGACGATTCTTCGGCATCACCGACAGCATCAGGTCGGTGTAGAAACCTTCCTTCATGCCGAACGTGGCGCCCAGGCCGTAGTTCGGATCGCGGATCTGTTTCGGGAAGAACGCTGGTGCGTACAGGCCGCCCATGTCCAGGGAACCGGTGCGGAACAGTTCGGCGATCTGGTTCGGGTTTTCGCCCAGGGTCACCACACGATCCTTCAGCTCGGCGAGCTTCTTGAAGCCCGGTTCGATGTTGTGTTCGTCACCACCGGCCAGTTTGGCGGCGATGATGATCAGGTCCATGGCCTCGGTCCAGTTCGGCGGCGGCAGGAAGATGTTCGGGGCCAATTCTGGATCCCACAGGGCCGCGTAGCTGTCCGGTGCTTGTTTCTGGGTGCGGGTGCTGTAGACCAGGCTGTTGCACCACAGCAGGTAACCGATACCGTGGCCATTGGCGCCGGTGCGGTATTTCTCCGGTACATCGACGAGGTTGGGAATGCGGTTGAGGTCAGGTTTTTCCAGCAGGTTGGCGGCGGCCAGACCTTCGGCGCCGACGCCTGCCAGGGTGATGATGTCGTACTGCGGACGATCACCGCCGGCCTTGAGTTTGGCGACCATTTCCGAGGTACTGCCGGTGCGGTCAGCGATGACCTTGCAGCCGTACTTGTCTTCGAAGGTCGCGGCGATGTTGCGCAGTGCAGCCAGGCCGGTGTCATCGGACCAGGTCAGCAAACGCAGGGTCTTGCCGGCAAAACGTGTGTCGCTGGCATTGGCCTTGATGAACGGCATGCTCATTGCCGCTGCTGCAACCGAGGCTACGCCCACGGTCTTGATGAATTGACGTCTGTTCAGATCATGCTCGCCCATTACGGACTCCCTTTGTTTTTGTAGGTATAAGGCAGGTCGAAACTGTTGCATCCGCGCGACTGGACCAGCGTTATCCCTCGTATTTTCGGGGGTTTGGCTGAGCCAGCAAGTTCATCCTGAGGTCGTGTAAAACACCTGACTATCGATAAAAACTCATTGAAGCCATGACGCCAGCGCATGCCTCCTGTAGGAGCGAGCCTGCTCGCGAAAGGTGCAGAGGCACCGCGCTCGTTCAGGCTAACCGCGTCATCGTTGACGTCCTTCGCGAGCAGGGCTCGCTCCTACAGGGATTGGCGTCAGACGGCCCGGATCACGTGTTTTATTTCCTGGAAAGCCTGCAAGCCCCACGGCCCCAATTCACGGCCGATGCTGCTCTGCTTGTAGCCGCCCCAGGCGGTCTGCGGAAAGATCACCTGCGGCGCGTTGATCCACACAAGCCCCGCCTGCAATGCGTTGGCGACGCGATCGGCGGTCTGTGCATCGCGTGTCACCACGCTGGCCACCAGGCCAAACTGGCTGTCGTTGGCCAGGGCAATCGCTTCAGCCTCAGAGGAGAAACTGCGCACGCAGATCACCGGGCCGAAAATCTCTTCACACCACAGCGCACTGTCGAGGGGCACTTCGGTGAACACCGTCGGCTGCAAAAAATATCCGCGCGGCAGGTCGGCCGGGCGATTGCCACCGCAAACCAGCTTGGCGCCGGCACTCAGACCGCGGTCGATGTGACCGAGCACGCGCTGGTATTGCGCCTGATTGACCAGCGCGCCCATTTCCACGTTCGGCTCGAACGGGTCGGCCACGCGAATCGCTTCGGCACGCGCCTTCACGCGGGTCAGGAATTCATCGGCCAGCTCATCGGCGACCAGCACGCGGCTGGTGGCTGAGCACATCTGCCCGGCGTTGAAGAAACCACCGCCGCAGGCCACTTCCACCGCCAGGTCGAGATCGGCATCGGCCAGCACCAGCAGCGAAGATTTGCCGCCCAGCTCCAGGCTCACGCCCTTGACGGTTTCCGCCGCCCGTTGCATGACCTGCACGCCGACCGCATTGCTGCCGGTGAAGGAAATTTTCGCGATGCGCGAGTCAGCCGACAGGGGCGCGCCAACCGCGAGGCCAGTGCCGCACACCAGGTTGAACACGCCCGCAGGCAGCCCGGCCTCAGCGATGATCGCCGCCAGTTCCAGCTCCGGCAGCGGCGTCACTTCCGAAGGCTTGAGCACCACGCAGCAACCGGCGGCCAGGGCCGGGGCGAGCTTCCACGCAGTGGTGACCATCGGGAAGTTCCACGGCACGATCAAGCCGACCACACCGCACGGCTCACGGCGCAGGCGAGCGCTGAAGTCGTCGGTCGGCAGCTCTATCGCGCTGTCTTGTTTGGCGTCCAGGCCTTCGGCCAGGCCGGCGTAATACTCGAACGTGGCGATCACGTCATCAACGTCGATAGCCGCTTCGAACTGTGGCTTGCCGTTGTTGCTCGACTGCAAGTGCATCAGTTTTTCACGATTGGCCTGCACGCCCGCGGCGATTTTGCGCAGGATCGCGCCGCGTGCGGCACCCGTGGTTTTCGACCAGTCTGCGAACGCCTGGGTCGCCGCGCTTACCGCTTGATCAACAGCGTGCTCATCGCCGCCATTCACCGTGGTCAACAGGGCTTCGGTCGCAGGGTTGATCACCCGCAGGTGTTCGTTGCCGGCCGACCACTGGCCGTTGATGTACAGGCCATCCAGCGTTGTAGGGAACGTCATTTCGACACCGCCTGCATCCACTCGGCCTGGTCGATTTCAATCAGGGTCGGGCCTTGGCGATCAGTGGCCATACGCAATGCGCCTCGCAATTGCTCGACACTGCTGACCGCTTCGGCCGCACAACCCAGTGCCTTGGCCACACCGATGAAGTCCGGAGTGTAGATGTCCACGCCGACCGGCTCGATGTCGCGGTTGACCATGTATTTCTTGATCTCTTCGTAGCCCTGGTTATTCCACAGCAGCACGATCACCGGGGTGCGCGCCTCAACGGCGCTGGCCAGTTCCGGCAGAGTGAATTGCAGGCCACCGTCGCCGATCAGGCACACCACCGGAGGACGCGCGCCACCTTCGACGCTGCCACCGAGCCAGGCGCCAATCGCCGCCGGCAAGGCGTAGCCGAGGGTGCCGTAACCGGTGGACGAGTTGAACCAGCGACGCGGACGCTCCGGGTTGAACGTCAGGTTGCCGGTGTACACCGGTTGCGTCGAGTCGCCGACGAATACCGCGTTCGGCAATTCATGCAGCACGGTTTCGAGGAATCGCGTCTGAGCCAGGGTCGGTGCGTCCCAGGTCGCGGCCAGCTCTTCACGCAGACAAGCGGCGCGCACCTGGCCCCAATCGTTGCGGCGCTCGGCCAGGGACTTGTGCGACAAGGCGCTGAGCAAGGCCTGGGCGGCGTTGCGCGAGTCGGCCACCAATGCCACGTGCGGCGGGTAGTTGCGCACGGTCTGGTCCGGGTCGATGTCGACGCGCAGCAGTTGGCCTGGAATCTCGAAGCCACCGGCGAAGGTCACGTCGTAGTCGGTCTCGGCCAGCTCGGTGCCAATGGCCAGGACCACATCGGCCTCGGCGACCAGCGCACGGGTAGCGACCAGGCTCTGGGTCGAGCCGATCAGCAACGGGTGGCCGGAGGCGAGCATGCCCTTGGCATTGATGGTCAGCGCTACCGGTGCGTCCAGCAGCTCGGCCAGTTCAGTCAGCTCGGCCGCCGCGTCGATGGCACCGCCACCGGCGAGAATCAGCGGACGCTTGGCGTCGGCCAGCAATTCGGTCATGCGTGACACGGCGCTTGGCGAAGCACCGGCGCGGTCGATATTGACCGGCAGGCTGGCGAGCAAGTCGTCGGCTTCTTCGACCAATACGTCCAATGGAATTTCGATGTGCACCGGACGTGGACGGCCAGCCTGGAACAGTGCAAAGGCGCGAGCCAACACACCCGGCAACTCCGACGCCGACATCAGGGTGTGGGAGAACGCCGCGACACCGGCACACAGTGCGCCCTGGTTCGGCAGCTCATGCAGCTTGCCGCGACCGCCGCCCAACTGGCTGCGCGATTGCACGCTGGAGATCACCAGCATCGGGATCGAATCGGCGTAGGCCTGGCCCATGGCGGTGGTGATGTTGGTCATGCCAGGGCCGGTGATGATGAAGCACACACCGGGTTTGCCGCTGGTGCGGGCGTAGCCGTCGGCCATGAAGCCGGCGCCCTGTTCATGGCGCGGCGTGACGTGGTTGATGCTCGAACGGGCCAGCCCGCGATACAGCTCAACGGTATGCACCCCCGGAATGCCGAACACCTGCTCGACCCCGTAGTTTTCGAGTAACTTGACCAATACTTCGCCGCACGTCGCCATGTGAATTGCCCTTCTTGTTCGATTTGAGACGCCGGGCATGCGCTGTGTTTATGATGGATTCGCAGGCCCGGGAATGGCCTCATTGGAACGGGCGACAGGTAGCCGCAACAATGGATAAAAAGTCATACTAGCCATGTCCTCACGTCATACCTTGGATCCCAATGAAACGACTGCCTCCCCTGCCGGCGCTGCACACTTTTCTGATTACCGCGCAGTGCTGCAATTTCACCCGGGCCGCCGAACAGCTGCACATCACCCAGGGCGCGGTGAGTCGACAGATCGCCGGGCTGGAAGATCATCTGGGTTATGAGCTGTTCATCCGCCTGGCCCGAGGCCTGGACCTGACGGCCGAAGGGCGGGAATGGCTGCCACGGGTGCAGCAGATTTTCGGTCTGATCGACGAGGCGGTCGAGCAGATCGGCGAGAAGCGCGAAACCCTGCAACTCAAGGCCCCGACCTGCGTCATGCGCTGGTTGCTGCCGCGTCTGTTGCAATGGCAAAGGGAGCGCCCGGACGTGCCGGTGGAACTGACCACCACGGTCAAGCACGGCGTGGATTTTCATCGCGAGCAGTTCGATGCGGCGGTGATGTACGGCGCACCGCCGGACGATTCATTGATGTCGCAAAAACTCTTCGACGAACAACTCACGCCGGTGTGTTCCAGACCGATGCTCGAAGGCCCCATGCCCCTGCAGACCCCGGCCGATTTGCAACAGCACCTGTTGCTGCACCCGACCCGCGACGAGCGTGACTGGAAGGCCTGGTTGAAAGCCGCGGATGTGCATTTGACCAATGTCGGCAAGGGCCAGCATTTCGAAACACTGGACCTGGCGATGTCGATGGCGTCCCAGGGAACGGGGGTGGCGATTGGCGACTGGTCGCTGATCGGCGATGACCTGAACGCCGGGCGGCTGGTCATGCCATTCGAATTGAAGGTGACAACGGGGCTGGCGTACTACCTTGTTTTCCCCGAAAAACCCGGACCTTCGCCGAAGTTGCGTGAATTGATGGGGTGGTTGGTGGAGCAGGCGCAGAGCCGCTGAACTCTGAAAGGTCTGGTATGTACCCTGTGGGAGCGAGCTTGCTCGCGATGGCGTCGGGTCAGTCGACATCAATGCCGAATGATCAACCGCTATCGCGAGCAAGCTCGCTCCCACAGGTGATCGGTGTGCTCAATAACCGACTGTAAACCGCTGCCGCGAATGCTTCGGCGTTTCCACTTCGTCGAGCATCGCAATCGCGTAGTCGGCAAAGGTAATCCAGCTGCGCCCTTCGCTGCTCACCAGTAAATCATCCTGACCGAGGCGGAATTTCCCCGTGCGCTCGCCCTCGACAAATTCAGCCGACGGCGACAGGAAGGTCCAGTCCAGTTGCTGTTCCTGACGCAGGTTCCCCAGGAATTCGGCACCGGCACTGGCTTCGGCCTTATACGCGTCCGGAAAACCTTTGCTGTCGATCACCCGCGTGCCATCCGGCAACAGGAGCGAACCGGCCCCGCCCACGACCAGCAGGCGTTTGACTCCGGCCTGTTTCACCGGCCCGATGACAGCGCTGGCAGGCAGGGTCGCGAAATGCGCGGCGCTGATGACTACGTCATGGCCCTCGATGGTTGCTTGCAAAGCATTGGCATCCAATGCGTCGATGTCGCGCGTGATCACACCGGCACGCTGGCCGATTTTCGCCGTGTTGCGGGCAATGGCGGTAACGCTGTGACCACGACGCAGGGCTTCTTCCAGCAGTTGGCTACCAGCACGACCGGTGGCACCGATGATTGCGATTTTGCTCATGACACTCTCCAGTTGGCTTGAAAGTTTTGATATCAAAGACCTGCTGCCTCTTAAACTCATTCACCCCACTTCATCTCGCCCTTGGCGACCTTGGCGCTCAGCTCCAGGGAGCTTTCATCACCCAGGGTCGGGAAGCGTTTTTTCATCGCCGCGATCAGCGCGGCAGAATCCTTGGCCTTTGCGGTTTCCTCGTCGAAAGCCTTGATGTAAGCGGCGGAGAACTGCACGGCTCCCAGGGAGCGATCGCTCTCGCCGAGGTAATGACCCGGCACCACGGTCTGCGGTTTCAGGGCTTCAATGGAATGCAGCGTAGCCAACCAATCGGCATGGGACTGTGGTGTTTGCGTGTCAGCCATCCACACGTGGATGTTCTGCGCCACCACGACGCCACCGACGACCGCCTTGATCGACGGAATCCACACAAAGCTGCGATCCGGCTGCGGACCCTCAAGACCAACCACCTGCAACTTCTGCCCTTCGAGGTTCAGGCTGTCGCCCTTGAGCACACCTGGCACGATGGTTTTGGCCGGCACGTCGGTGCCCATTTTCGGGCCCCAGAACGCCAGTTTGCCGTCGACGGTTCGCTTGATGTGGTCAACGGTCGGCTGCGAGGCGAGGACCTTGGCCTTGGGGAACGCAGCCGTCAGGGTATCGAGGCCGAAGTAGTAATCCGGATCGCCATGGCTGATGTAGATGGTGGTCAGCTGCTTGCCGCTGGCGCGGATTTTTTCCACCAACTGCTCGGCCTGGGACTTGCCGAATTGTGCATCCACCAGGATCGCTTCTTTCTCGCCGCTGACCAGTACCGAGGTCACCGGAAAGATGGCTTTTTCACCGGGGTTGTAGACATCCAGCGTCAGGGTCGAGGCGGCTGCATGGGCGGCAAAACCGAAGGCCGCGCTTGCCAGCAAAATGCGCTTTAAAGTGGTGAAACCGATCATCTGTTGCTCCGTATTCCGAATGGCTGTCGTGGTCCCTTGTAGGAGCGAGCTTGCTCGCGATGGTCGTAAACGATGACGCGTACTTGCCGGTTAAACGCGGCGCCTGGGGGTCCATCGTCGGAACGCCGCCCGGAGCAAGCTCGCTCCTACAGGGAACAGAGCTTAGTTGCCTGAGTCAGTACAAAAAATGCGATGCTTGAACATAGTTTGTTTCTGAAAGCGGGCAAATCATGGATCGTCTTCAAGCAATGCGCGTGTTCGTCACGGTGGTCGACCTCGGCAGCCAGTCGGCCGCCGCCGATCATCTGGAGCTGTCACGGCCAGTGGTGTCGCGGTATCTGGCGGAACTGGAAGACTGGGTTGGCGCGCGCCTGATGCATCGCACCACGCGCAAATTGAGCCTGACCGCCGCCGGCAATGAGATCCTGCCGCGCTGTCGGCAGA
Source organism: Pseudomonas sp. P4_C1 (assembly GCF_056402155.1). Classification (NCBI taxonomy): domain Bacteria; kingdom Pseudomonadati; phylum Pseudomonadota; class Gammaproteobacteria; order Pseudomonadales; family Pseudomonadaceae; genus Pseudomonas; species Pseudomonas sp. P4_C1. The sequence continues at coordinate 125,705 of NZ_JBFUHY010000003.1, read as the reverse complement.
TGCTCGATTTATCCACCGACATGCAAGCCGCCGTCAGCGAGCCGGATGACGCACCGCGCGGCCTGCTGCGGATCAGCGTCAGCACCTCCTTCGGCCAGGCGCAACTGGCCGATGCCATGGCCGTGTATGTCCGACGCTACCCAGGCGTCAGTATCGACATGCAGATGCTCGACCGCACTGTGAACCTGGTGGATGAGCGCATCGACCTGGCGATCCGCACCAGCAACGACCTGGACCCGAACCTGATCGCCCGCCGCCTGACGGTTTGCCGCTCGGTGATCTGCGCGTCCCCCGCTTACTTGCGCGAACATCCCGCGCCGCAACGGGTCGAGGACCTGAGCCGGCACAATTGCCTGACCCATTCCTACTTCGGCAAAAGCCTGTGGCATTTCGAACAGGACGGCGAGCAGGTTTCTGTACCGGTGCAGGGCAACATCAGCGCCAACGAGGCCAGCACGCTGTTGCGCGCAACGATCGCCGGTGCCGGGGTGGCGATGCTACCCACGTATCAGGCCGGCGTGCACATTCACAGCGGCGAATTGATTCGCCTGCTGCCGACGGCCGAACCCCGGCAAATGAACGTGTATGCGGTGTACGCCTCACGCAAGCACATGCCGGCGGCATTGCGCAGCTTGCTGGATTTTCTGGTGGTGAGGTTTCCGGAGGAACCGGAGTGGGATATCGGGTTGTGAATGGAAACCCTGTGGGAGCGAGCTTGCTCCGGGCGGCGTTCCGACGATGGTGTCAGGTCAGTCGACAACAATGCCGGATGATCCACCGCTATCGCGAGCAAGCTCGCTCCCACAGGAGACATCAGCGTTCTGAATGTCGCGGTACATCCATGACGCGGCTTGCTGGTAACTCACCGGCGCTGACCTATGCTCAAAGTAATACCGAAAGGTATTCGTTCAGAGGTCAACGCCATGAACATCAGAACAAGAAGATACCTCGCGATCTTCATCACCTGCGCGGTCACGCTCGGGCTGTATGGCGCTGCCGCCTGGCGCGTAGAGCAACTGCGCAACCTGCCCCGCGAATATGCGAGCTGCAACTTCGAGCGCTGCATTCCCCACAACGCCACCCTCAACGCCCTCCGGTAACGAAGGGGGTCAGGCTTCGTTGTCCTGATCGGCCTTCAAGCGGTCGCGAAAGGCCTTGGGCGAAATCCCCACACGACGCCGGAACAGGCGCGTGAAGTTGGTCGGATCGGAAAACCCCAACACGTCGGACATTTCATAAATGGTCATGCCGGTGTAGGTCAGCAAACGCTTGGCCTCCAGCAATTGCCGTTCGTGCATGATCTGCAATGCCGGTTGCCCCGCCAGCTCACGACAGGTGCCATTGAGGTGCGACACGGAAATCCCCAGCCGGTGCGCCAGGTCCTCGACCTTGACGTGCTGGCGATAGGTCTCTTCCACCAGTTGAATAAAGCCGTTGAGGTATTCCCGGGCCCGCTGCGGTCGCGCCATGGCGGTGCGACGCTGAATCACCTGGCGGCTGACCCACACCATGATCACACTGACCAGCGAATGCATGAGCATTTCCCGCGCCGGTTGATGGCTGGTGTATTCGTTCTGCAGGGCACTGAACAGGCTGTTGAGGTACTCGGCGTCCTTGCCTGCCGGGTAACTTTCGGCCTGGGCCAGGGCATTGACCGAGTGTCCCAACTGCATTTGAAGGTGCGCGATCAGCGGCGCGGCCAGGGTCACGACAAAGCCTTCCACGTCTTCGGAAAAACGAAAGCCGTGCACCGACAGCGGTGGCAGGATCTGGATCGCCGGTTCCACCAGTTGCGTACGTTGGCCTTCGATTTCAAGCTCTGCCTGACCTTTGAACACGAAGAGCAACTGGCACAAATCAGCGTGGCGGTGGGGTTTGATTTCCCAATGATGTTCGCGACTGCGTTTGGAAATGGTTTCACAGTGCAGCAAGTCCGGGGTCGGCCAATCCAGGCTTTCACCGTAGAGCTTGAACACCGGAATCGAAGGCAGGTCAGGCTTGTTCATCACTTCAATCCAGGTCTCGGAGTAGATGACGGGCGATAATCGCACCGATTGGCAGAATGTACAGGTATCGGCTCAGTTTTCACCTTCAATTGACAGACTCGCAAGGGAAAAATGCAAGCACTCGATCCATAAAAATCATTCACCGGCCCTGGTCGCGTGGAGCTTGCGAGTCATAAAAACAATGAAAACGCTGAAAACCCAAGTCGCCATCATTGGCGCCGGCCCTGCAGGCCTGTTGCTCGGCCAATTGCTGCACAACGCCGGTATCGACACCGTCATTCTAGAACGCCAGGCCCCGGACTATGTGCTCGGCCGAATCCGCGCCGGCGTACTTGAACAAGGCATGGTAGAGCTATTGCGCCAGGCCGGCGTGAGTCAGCGCATGGACGCCGAGGGACTGGTGCATGGCGGCTTCGAACTGGCCCTCGACGGGCGCCAGGTCCACATCGATCTGCACGCCCTGACAGGTGGCAAAACCGTGATGATCTACGGCCAGACCGAAGTCACCCGCGACCTGATGGCCGCTCGTCGGGAGGCCGGCGCGCAGACGATTTATCAAGCCACCAACGTCGTTCCCCATGGCATGAAAACCGATGAAGCGTTTGTCACTTTTGAGAAGGACGGTGAGACCTGGCGACTCGATTGCGACTACATCGCCGGTTGCGACGGCTTCCATGGGGTGGCGCGGCAATCGATTCCCGCCGACAGCCTGAAAGTCTTCGAACGGATCTATCCGTTCGGCTGGCTCGGGATCCTGGCCGATACCCCGCCGGTCCACGAAGAACTGGTCTACGCCCGCCATGAGCGCGGTTTTGCCCTGTGCAGCATGCGCTCGCCGACACGCACCCGTTACTACCTGCAAGTGCCCACCAGCGATCATGTCGATAACTGGTCGGATCAACGCTTCTGGGACGAACTCAAATCGCGACTGCCACAACAGTTGGCGGACAAACTGGTAACGGGGCCGTCCATCGAAAAAAGCATCGCGCCACTGCGCAGCTTCGTGGTCGAACCCATGCAGTACGGGCGCATGTTCCTGGTCGGAGATGCCGCGCACATCGTCCCGCCCACCGGCGCCAAGGGCCTGAACCTGGCGGCCAGTGATGTAAGTACGCTGTTCAACATCCTGCTCAAGGTTTACCGCGAAGATCGCCTTGATCTGCCGGAGAAATACTCGGAAATCTGCCTGCGCCGGGTGTGGAAGGCCGAGCGGTTTTCCTGGTGGATGACCTCGATGCTGCACCGATTCGACGACCACGATGCCTTTAGCCAGCGCATTGCCGAGTCGGAACTGGACTATTTCATCGACTCCGAGGCGGGTCGAAAAACCATTGCGGAAAACTACGTCGGGCTTCCGTACGAGACTATCGAATAGCTTGCTATCGACTTACACTGGCGAGTATTCCCGCTCGCCTTGCCTCGTGCGGGTCAATCACTGCCCGCAGGTTTTCCCGTGACCAATCTCCACCAGCCTGAAACGCTCAAACCCGCCATCCGCAGCGTGCTGATCGCCCTGATGCTGGCGATCTTTCTCGGGGCGCTGGACCAGACCATCGTCGCCGTTTCGATGCCGGCCATTTCCGCGCAATTCAAGGACGTCAGCCTGCTGGCCTGGGTGATTTCCGGCTACATGGTGGCCATGACCGTGGCGGTGCCGATCTACGGCAAACTGGGCGACCTGTACGGGCGGCGCAAGCTGATGCTGTTCGGCATGGGCCTGTTCACCCTGGCATCGGTGTTCTGCGGCATGGCCCAGAGCATGGAGCAACTGGTACTGGCGCGGATCTTCCAGGGCATCGGCGCCGGCGGGATGATTTCGGTGAGCCAGGCGATCATCGGTGACATCGTGCCGCCACGGGAGCGCGGTCGTTATCAGGGCTATTTCAGCAGCATGTACGCGGTGGCCAGCGTGGCCGGCCCGGTGCTTGGCGGCTACATGACCGAATACCTGTCCTGGCGCTGGGTGTTTTTGATCAACCTGCCGCTGGGCCTGGGTGCCTGGCTGGTGGCTTACCGTACGCTGGTGGGCCTGCCGATTCCGCAACGCAAACCGATCATCGATTACCTGGGCACCGTGCTGATGATCATCGGGCTGACGGCGTTGTTACTGGGCATCACGCAGGTCGGTCAGGGCCATTCCTGGCGCAGTGCCGAAGTGCTGGCGCTGCTGGCCAGTGCGGTGCTGGTGCTGGGGCTGTTCGTCGTTCACGAGCGGCGGGCACGGGAGCCGTTGCTGCCCATGCATCTGTTCGCCAACCGCAACGCGATCCTGTGCTGGTGCACGATTTTCTTTACCAGTTTCCAGGCCATCTCGCTGATTGTGCTGATGCCATTGCGCTTCCAGAGCGTAACCGGTGCCGGTGCCGACAGCGCCGCCCTGCATTTGCTGCCACTGGCCATGGGTTTGCCGATTGGCGCGTATTTCGCCGGCCGCCGTACTTCCGTGACCGGGCGCTACAAACCGATGATCCTTACCGGTGCTGCGCTGATGCCCATCTCGATTCTTGGCATGGCGTTCAGCCCGCCGCAGGCATTCGTCGTGAGCAGCCTGTTCATGTTGCTCTGCGGGATTTCTTCCGGCATGCAGTTCCCGACGTCATTGGTCGGCACGCAGAACTCGGTGGACCAGCGCGACATCGGTGTCGCCACCAGCACCACCAATCTGTTCCGTTCGCTGGGTGGTGCCGTGGGTGTGGCATTGATGTCGGCGCTGCTGCTGGCGCTGTTGCAGGATTCAAGTTTTGCGCACCTGACCGGTTCGTCGCTGATTGCCGAAGGCAGTTCGGGGAATGTGTTGCTCGACGGGTTGAACGCCGCACCGGGTGAGGCACAGAACGCCTTGCGCGCTGAGCTGTTGCTGACGTTCCGGCACTTGCTGACGGTCAGTGCAGTGGTGTCGCTGCTGGGGTTGGCGGCGGCGATTGCCATGCCGAACATGTTGTTGCGCGGGCGCGAGGACAAAGTTCGATAGGCAGGCCGTACTGCGGCCTTCGCTGGCCGATGCGCAGGTAGTAGACATGCTTGTGGCGAGGGAGCTTGCCCTCGCCACTAAATGCTCATTAACAGTCGACTACTGCCGGGCGCGCAGTTGCTGCTGCAAGTTCTGGACCTGCGCCTGAAGGGTGTTGATGTTGCGGGTGACCTGGCTGCGGAACGCATCGAACTCGGCAGTGTTGGTCGAGCCCTGTGCGGCAGCCGGACGGTTGTCCTGCTGGCTCTTGAGCACGATCATGTCCTGCTCGAGACGCTCGATAGCAGCGCTCGGGTTACCTTGTTTCTTCAGCGCGGTGATATCGGCGCCCAGGCTTTTCAGCTGTGCATCGAGTTTTTCCGAATCGGACGGGGCACTTTTCAAGGCGGCCAATTCAGCGCTCAAGGCTTTGACCTGGGCCTGCAACTGCGTATTGGCCGTCTGATGTTCGGTATCCTGGGCAGTCAACTGCGCCAGGCGTTTGTCCAGTTCGGTGGTTTGCGCGGTCATTTGTGCCAGTCGCTTGTCCAGGTCCGAGGCCTGACCGGCAACACCTTGCTGCTGGGCGCCCTGATCCTTGAGTTTGCTTTCCAGCTGGCGGATTTGCAGCTTCAAGGCCTCGCTGTCGGTGGTGACACTGGTCTGGCTGGCAACAACCTTTCCGGAAATGTCCTGCAGTCGCCCTGCCGCTTCCTCACTGATTCGCGCGAAACTTTCCTGGGTCGCCACCAGTTGCTGTTCCATCAGGGAAATCTGCTGAAAGCTCCACCAGGCCAGGCCCGCGAACGCAAAGAACAGCGCCCCGACCAACGCCCACAGGGGGCCGGTGCTCGGCGCCTTGACCTTTACCACCGGCGCCGTGCGCGAATGCACGACCGTGCGGGCAGTGGGCGGAAAATCGTCATCGAGAACGTCTGCACGCAAGCTCGGTACATCGTCAAAGTCGTCGTTGGCATCGTTACGCATGGACATTGAATAAACCTTAGTGAAACACATGATGGCTTTATGCCGCGCAGTATAAACCCCACAGCCGTAACCATTGACCCTGAAGCCCCGTATCCGGTTCAGTAAGGGGTCGTTGTTCTAACGTCAGCGAATAGCCTGAGCCTTCCACCAGCCACAGAATTCATCGAGGGCCGCCCAGAGGCTGACCTTGGGATCGTAATCCAGATAATGCCGGGCGCGGCTGATGTCCAGGGTGAAATTTTTGTTCATGACCTGCATGCCCAGACGCGACAGCGTCGGTTCGGGACGCCCCGGCCACAACTTGCACACACCCTCGTTGAGCGCCGCCACGCTGTAGGCCAGGCCGTAGGAACGGTGGCGGGTTACCTGTGGGACTTCCATGTTGCGCATGACGTAATTGACCACGTCCCACAGCGGAATCGGCGTGCCGTTGCTGATATTGTAAGCCTTGCCCAACGCAGAACCGCTGGCCAGCAAACTGCTGAGCAATGCCTCGTTGAGGTTTTGCACACTGGTGAAGTCAACTTTGTTCAGACCGTTGCCGATGATTGCCAGGCGCCCCTTGCGCTGCATGTTCAACAGGCGCGGGAAGATGCTCATGTCGCCAGCCCCGGTGACGAAACGCGGGCGCAGGGCCAGGGTTTCGAGGCCGAACTCCTGGGCGCCGAAGACTTTTTGCTCGGCCAGGTATTTAGTGGCAGCGTAAGGGTGTTTGAAGCGCTTGGGTACCTGTTCTTCGGTCAGGCCCAGGTGATCGCGACCATCGAAGTAGATCGACGGCGACGACAAATGCACCAGCCGCCGAACCCGTTGCTTCAGGCAGGCTTCGACCACATTCTCGGTGACCTGGACGTTGCCCTGATGGAAATCCTGATAACGCCCCCACAAACCGACGGCACCGGCGCAATGCACCACGGCCTCGACGTCCGAACACAGTTCGCGCGCCAGTTCCGGGTCGCTCAAGTCACCCGGGATGAACTCGGCTCCGCGGCGTACCAGATGCTCCACACTCTCGGCCCGGCGACCGTTGACCCGCACGTCCAGGCCCTGCTCCAGGGCAAAACGCGCAAAGCGCCCGCCGATGAAGCCGCTTGCGCCGGTAACCAGAATCTTCATGAATTGCTCCGAATTTTTCGTTTTGCGTATTACGTGAGGTCTTGACGCTGCGCGTCAGTCCAAGGGCACCAGCCACTGCTTCGATGCGCTGACCAATTGATCGGTGAGCAGCCCCAGCAGCTGGCCGCCATTACGCCAATGATGCCAGTACAACGGCACATCGATCGGCTTATCTGGCAGCAGCTCCTGCAATACACCCCTTTCCAGTTGCTCGCGCACCTGCAGTTCCGGAACCAGCCCCCAACCCAGCCCGGCTTCCGTCAGACGAATGAAACCTTCGGAGGACGGGCATAAATGGTGTTCGAAACCGCCCTCGACGCCGAGGGACGCAAGGTAGCGATGCTGCAGGAAATCGTCCGGGCCAAACACCAGCGCCGGGGTGCGGGCCAACTGATCGGCGCGTACGCCCTGCGGAAAGTGCCGGGCAATAAACGCGGGGCTGGCCAGTGCCCGGTAACGCATGGCCCCCAGCAACACGCTGCGCGCACCCGCCACCGGACGCTCGCTGGCGCAGACGCAGGCCGCCACTTCACCGGCGCGCATGCGCTTGAGGCCGACGGTCTGGTCTTCGACCACCAGATCCATCAACAGATGCTGTTCCGCGCAAAACGCCCCCACGGCCTGCGCCCACCAAGTGGCCAGGCTGTCGGCATTCAGGGCGATCCGCAGGCGTTCCGGCAGGCCCTCTTCATCCAGCGCCGGCACCAGGCTTTGCAAATCCCGTTCAAGCAAGCGCACCTGCTGCACGTGGTTGAGCAGCCGCCGACCGATTTCCGTCGGCGTCGGCGGCGTGGCCCGCACCAGCACCGGCTGGCCAACCCGCGCTTCCAGCAGCTTGATGCGCTGGGAAATCGCCGATTGCGACAAACCCAGCACCTGGGCCGCCCGTTCAAAACCGGCCTGTTCGACCACGGCGGCCAGGGCAGAAAGCAATTTATAGTCGAACATCAGTTTTCCTAATGAGCGATCAGCAAGATTGGTTTTTCTTATACAACATTCACAAGGACAATGACCAGCACGAACTCTTGAACAAGGATCACCCACATGGCTGGCGAAACTTCATTGGCAACGCTGCTGCGCAGCATGAGCCCGCAACTCAACGCCGGCGAATACGTGTTCTGCACCCTGCGCGACGGCAAGTTGCCCAAGGATCTGGAGATTGTCGGCAGCTTTCGCGAGCAGGAAGGCCTGACCGTGATTCTCGAACGTTCCCTCGCCGAAAAAGCCGGATTCAGCTTCGACTACATCGCCGCCTGGATCACCCTGAACGTGCATTCGGCCCTCGAAGCGGTCGGCCTGACCGCCGCGTTCGCCACCGCATTGGGCAAGGCCGGAATCAGCTGCAACGTGATTGCCGGCTACTACCACGACCATTTGTTTGTCGGTCAGGCCGACGCCGACCGTGCCCTGCAAGTACTGCGGGATCTGGCAGCCAACGCGGAGTAAAAATCATGTGGCAAAGTTATGTGAACGGGCTGCTCGTGGCCTTCGGCCTGATCATGGCGATCGGCACCCAGAATGCGTTTGTGCTGGCGCAAAGCCTGCGGCGTGAACATCACCTGCCGGTGGCGGCGCTGTGCGTGGCCTGCGACGCCCTGTTGGTGGCCGCCGGGGTATTCGGCCTGGCGACGGTGCTGGCGCAGAACCCGACGCTGTTGGCCATCGCCCGTTGGGGTGGCGCAGCGTTTCTGTTGTGGTATGGCAGCCAGGCACTGCGCCGGGCCTTTTCGAAACAGAGCCTTGAGCAGGGCGAGAGCCAGACCGTACGCTCGCTGCGGGCGGTCATGCTCAGYGCGCTGGCGGTGACCTTGCTCAACCCGCACGTTTATCTGGACACCGTTTTGCTGATCGGCTCCCTGGGCGCACAACAAACCGAGCCCGGCGCTTATGTAGTAGGCGCGGCCAGTGCCTCGCTGCTGTGGTTTTTCACCCTGGCGCTCGGTGCGGCATGGCTGGCACCGTGGCTCGCCCGCCCCAGCACCTGGCGAATTCTCGATCTGTTGGTGGCTTTGATGATGTTTGCCGTAGCGCTGCAGCTGATCGCGGCCATCTGATTGGCGCAACCTCTATTCCACACAGTTGTTGCGTGGTTATGCCGCCCCCCCGGTGCTATGATCCGACTCCCTGCGCCGCAAAGAGTACAAACTCCCCGGCGCTTGTCTGGCCGCCCGTGATCGGCCTTGCGCTCACCGCAACTGACCTGATTAGGAGAATCATTATGGCTTTCGAATTGCCGCCGCTGCCGTACGCACACGATGCCCTGCAGCCGCACATTTCCAAGGAAACCCTGGAATTCCACCACGACAAGCACCACAACACCTACGTCGTGAACCTGAACAACCTGGTGCCAGGCACCGAGTTCGAAGGCAAGACCCTGGAAGAAATCGTCAAGACTTCCTCGGGCGGTATCTTCAACAACGCCGCTCAGGTCTGGAACCACACTTTCTACTGGAACTGCCTGGCGCCAAACGCTGGCGGTCAACCAACCGGCGCACTGGCTGAAGCCATCAACGCGGCCTTCGGTTCGTTCGACAAGTTCAAGGAAGAGTTCAGCAAGACGTCCATCGGCACCTTCGGTTCCGGTTGGGGCTGGCTGGTGAAGAAAGCTGACGGTTCCCTGGCCCTGGCCAGCACCATCGGCGCCGGCAACCCGCTGACCAACGGCGACACCCCGCTGCTGACCTGCGACGTCTGGGAACATGCTTACTACATCGACTACCGCAACCTGCGTCCAAAGTACGTCGAAGCGTTCTGGAACCTGGTCAACTGGAAGTTCGTGGCTGAGCAGTTCGAAGGCAAAACCTTCACCGCTTAATCTCGACGCCAGTCAAAAGAACCCGGCTTTTTAGCCGGGTTTTTTATTGCCCGGGATTTTCAGCGTTCGGCAGAGCCCCTTCGCGAGCAGGCTCGCGATGAACGACGAAGCGGTCAACCTGACTGAATACCTATCCCTGCGGATCGACGTTATCCAACGCACGATTCACCGCCAGTTCCGCCAGCATGATGATCTGCGCAATGGCCAACGCCGTATTGCGCTGAGGGCCGGTCAGGAAGGTGGCGAAATCACTCGTCATGACATTGGCCGAAGCCAATGACTCACAAGCGTGGGCCAGCAGGGATTCGGTGTCCATGTCCGGGACGATCATGAACATGGTGTTCGGGGTATAGGGTTTGGCTGTATTTAAGGGCGGATCGGGGATTAACTTATCCACTGAAATATTCCTATGCGGTGGGTGCCACCCATTGCCGTTCTCACACGGCAAAGAGGTGGCAGCTATGTGCGAGGTGAGAAAACCGGTCATAGGCACCCGGCCAGACAAAAGTCTGCCCGCACACAGCCGCCATAACGCATTTACAAACAGCGGATAAGCTGGCGGCAATTATGCGGATACTGGCACTGGATGACTATGACTTGCCGGGTTCTCACACCCGATCGCTGAGTTTTCAGCGACAGCCAAAGGCTATTCAGCCCGCTTCCGACGGGCAACCTGAAAACTGCGTGGGAAACTTCTGGCGCTTTCCTACACCGCTAACCAGCAAAAACGTAACGCGGAGTGTCTCTGGCAGCATTCCCACGCGGGAACGTGGGAACGATCAGCTTAGAGGCGTGGGAGATTGGTCGGCTGGCAGGCCTGGTTCTTCATGCGTACGCATTTCCCTGTAGGAGCTGTCGAGTGCAACGAGGCTGCGATCTTTTGGCTTTATTACCTACAAACAAGATCAAAAGATCGCAGCCTTCGGCAGCTCCTACGGAGTAATACATCCGCGAAATCAGGTCGGCTATCTGGCCGCCTGAGCGAGCAACCCAGGACAATTTCCCACGATGAAACAAGTCTTGCCCTCCTTGCCCCAACGCCCCGGACGACTAACATCAAACAAAAGGAAAATATCTCCACTCCTGCCCCTCAAGTTGAAGGACTCGACAACCGACACAGTGCTAATAGGCTAACTCGCCAGGACAACTGCAAATCGGCCAGGCTGAAGGCAAAATCCCCCAGGGATGATTGTCCCTTTGACTGCCATCACGGGATTGCCAATACTCATGGCAACTTGATGCTACCCGCACGGAACAAGGAATAACCCTTTGAAGCTGGAACTCAAGAACAGCTTGTCGGTGAAGTTGCTCCGGGTCGTGCTCCTGTCGGCATTGATCGTCGGCGTGGTCTTGAGCTGCGCCCAGATTGTGTTCGATGCCTATAAAACACGCCAGGCCGTCGCCAGCGATGCCCAGCGCATCCTCGACATGTTTCGCGACCCCTCGACCCAGGCTGTATATAGCCTGGACCGGGAAATGGGCATGCAGGTAATCGAAGGCCTGTTTCAGGACGCCGCCGTGCGCCAGGCCTCCATCGGCCATCCCAACGAAGCCATGCTCGCGCAAAAAACCCGCGAGTTGCAGCACTCCTACAGTCGCTGGCTGACCGACCCGATTCTTGGCAAGGAACGCACCTTCACCACCCAACTGGTCGGTCGCGGGCCTTACAGCGAGTATTACGGCGATCTGAGCATCACCCTCGATACCGCCACTTACGGCCAAGGGTTCATTGTCAGCTCGGTGATCATCTTCATTTCCGGCGTACTGCGCGCGCTCGCCATGGGGTTGGTGTTGTATCTGGTCTATCACTGGCTGCTGACCAAGCCGCTGTCGCGGATCATCAAGCACCTCACGGAAATCAATCCGGATCGTCCCAGCGAACACAAGATTCCGCTGCTCAAGGGCCACGAGAAAAACGAACTGGGCATCTGGATCAACACCGCCAACCAGTTGCTCGAATCCATCGAACGCAATACCCATCTGCGCCACGAAGCGGAAAACAGCCTGTTGCGCATGTCCCAATACGACTTCCTGACGGGACTGCCGAACCGGCAGCAATTGCAGCAGCAACTGGACAAGATCCTCATCGACGCCGGCAGACTGCAGCGCCGGGTCGCGGTGTTGTGTGTCGGCCTCGATGACTTCAAGGGCATCAACGAGCAGTTCAGCTACCAGACCGGCGACCAGTTGTTGCTGGCCCTGGCCGATCGCCTGCGCGGGCATAGCGGTCGCCTGGGTGCCCTCGCCCGTCTCGGTGGCGACCAGTTCGCCCTGGTCCAGGCCGATATCGAGCAACCCTACGAAGCCGCCGAGCTGGCACAAAGCATTCTCGATGATCTGGAAGCGGCGTTTGCTCTCGATCATCAGGAGATCCGCCTGCGCGCCACCATCGGCATCACGCTGTTCCCCGAGGACGGTGACAGCACCGAGAAGTTGCTGCAAAAGGCCGAGCAGACCATGACACTGGCCAAGACCCGTTCGCGCAACCGCTATCAGTTCTATATCGCCAGCGTCGACACCGAAATGCGCCGCCGCCGCGAGCTGGAAAAAGACCTGCGCGATGCACTGATCCGCAATCAGTTCTACCTCGTCTACCAGCCGCAGATCAGCTATCGCGATAACCGCGTGGTGGGCGTCGAAGCCCTGATTCGCTGGCAACACCCCGAGCACGGCATGGTGCCACCGGACCTGTTCATCCCGCTGGCCGAACAGAACGGTACCATCATTGCCATCGGCGAATGGGTGCTGGACCAGGCCTGCAAACAATTACGCGAGTGGCATGACCAGGGCTTCAGCGACCTGCGCATGGCGGTAAACCTGTCCACGGTTCAATTGCACCACGCCGAACTGCCACGGGTGGTCAACAACCTGCTGCAGATGTATCGCCTGCCACCACGCAGCCTGGAGCTGGAAGTCACCGAAACCGGTCTGATGGAAGACATCAGCACGGCGGCCCAGCACCTGCTCAGCCTGCGCCGCTCCGGCGCGCTGATCGCCATCGATGACTTTGGAACCGGCTATTCATCCTTGAGTTATCTCAAGAGCCTGCCGCTGGACAAGATCAAGATCGACAAGAGCTTCGTTCAGGACCTGCTCGATGACGACGACGATGCGACCATCGTTCGGGCCATCATCCAACTGGGCAAGAGCCTGGGCATGCAGGTGATTGCCGAAGGCGTGGAAACCGCCGAGCAAGAGGCCTACATCATCTCCGAAGGCTGCCACGAAGGTCAGGGCTATCACTACAGCAAACCCTTGCCGGCACGGGAGCTGGGCGCCTACCTGAAGCAGGCCCAACGCAGTAACGCCGCTATTTTGTAAAAAACACACCCCTCCTGTAGGAGCGAGCCTGCTCGCGATGGACGTCTCGGCGCCGCGTACATTCAGACTGCGCGCGTCATCGTTGACGTCCATCGCGAGCAGGCTCGCTCCCACAGGATGAAATGCGCGCCTCCGTGAATAAGAAATATTTACAGGTACAACCCTTTACACATAATGCGAAAGATTTGCATTATGTCGCAGTTTTGCGTGCGCATCGCACCACTCCACCCCTTATCGAAGCAGGATGTTCGCCATGATTCGTATGCCTCTGGCTACCGCCAGTCTGTTGGCCATCGCTATTTCCCTCGCCGGTTGCGGCGAAGGTAAAGACCAGGAAAAAGCTGCCGCGCCTGCACCAGCTGCCAGCACTGCGACTGCCCCGGCTGCTCCAGCCGCTGCGCCTGCCGCTGCCGGTAAAGTCGACGAAGCCGCCGCCAAAGCCGTTGTCGCCCATTACGCCGACATCGTTTTCGCCGTTTACAGCGATGCCGAATCCACCGCGAAGACCCTGCAAACCGCCGTCGACGCCTTCCTCGCCAAGCCGAACGCCGACACCCTGAAAGCCGCCAAGGCAGCCTGGGTTGCCGCTCGCGTGCCTTACCTGCAGAGCGAAGTGTTCCGCTTCGGCAACACCATCATTGACGACTGGGAAGGTCAGCTGAACTCCTGGCCGCTGGACGAAGGCCTGATCGACTACGTCGACAAGTCCTACGAACACGCCTTGGGCAACCCGGGTGCCACCGCCAACATCATCGCCAACACTCAAGTGCAGATCGGCGAAGACAAGGTCGATGTCAAAGACATCACCCCGGAAAAACTCGCCAGCCTGAACGAGCTGGGCGGTTCCGAGGCCAACGTCGCCACCGGCTACCACGCCATCGAATTCCTGCTCTGGGGCCAGGACCTGAACGGTACCGGTCCTGGCGCCGGCAACCGTCCGGCTTCGGACTACCTGGAAGGCAAAGGCGCCACTGGCGGTCACAACGATCGTCGTCGTGCCTACCTGAAGTCCGTGACTCAGCTGCTGGTCAGCGACCTGGAGGAAATGGTCGGTAACTGGAAGCCGAACGTGGCCGACAACTACCGCGCCACCCTGGAAGCGGAACCGGCTGAAACCGGCCTGCGCAAAATGCTGTTCGGCATGGGCAGCCTGTCCCTGGGCGAACTGGCGGGCGAGCGCATGAAGGTTTCCCTGGAAGCCAACTCCCCGGAAGACGAACAGGATTGCTTCAGCGACAACACCCACAACTCGCACTTCTACGATGCCAAGGGCATCCGTAACGTGTACCTGGGTGAATACACCCGTGTCGACGGCACCAAAATGACTGGCGCCAGCCTGTCGTCCCTGGTGGCCAAGGCTGATCCGGCCGCTGACACCGTACTGAAAGACGACCTGGCTGCTACCGAAGCCAAGATCCAGGTCATGGTCGACCACGCCAACAAGGGTGAGCACTACGACCAGTTGATCGCTGCCGGCAACACTGCGGGCAACCAGATCGTCCGCGACGCTATCGCATCGCTGGTCAAGCAGACCGGTTCGATCGAAGCCGCCGCTGGCAAACTGGGCATCAACGACCTGAACCCGGACAACGCTGATCACGAATTCTGATCAACGCTGGCTGAGTGATCAGTAAGGCGACCTTCGGGTCGCCTTTTTCTTACCTGCTACACGCAGTCCCCCTTGTGGGAGCGAGCTTGCTCGCGATGCGGTATGTCATTCAAAGTTGATGTCGACTAACACGGCCCCATCGCGAGCAAGCTCGCTCCCACAGGGGGCCGGGTTGGCCGCGACAATTGCCCCACATCAAGCAAACGATAATTCCTCTTATTCAAATTCCCATCCCCTGTTAGACTTTGCGCCCTTGTTTTGCTCGTCTTGCAGGATGTCTGATGCCCTCGCTGCCTCTTCGCTTGTCCGCACTGTTTCTGGCCCTGGGCCTGAGTGCCTGCGATGACGCCCCGCAATTCACCCGGGCAGAACCCGGTGAAGCCCGCTCCGGCGGCAGTGCGACAGTGCGCAAGACCGATCAGAACGCGTTTTCCATGCCCTCGGCGAATCTGCCGCCGTCACGGCGCGTGGATTTCAGTGTCGGCAACAGTTTCTTCCGCAGCCCTTGGGTGATCGCCCCGTCGACGACGACCGCCCGCGATGGCCTCGGTCCACTGTTCAACACCAATGCCTGCCAGGGCTGCCACATCAAGGACGGCCGCGGCCATCCGCCGACTCCGGACGATGTGAACGCCGTGTCGATGCTGGTACGCCTGTCGATTCCCGACGCCCCGGCGTATGCCAAGGTCATCGAACAGCTTGGCGTAGTGCCGGAGCCCGTCTACGGCGGTCAGTTCCAGGACATGGCCGTACCCGGCGTGGCCCCCGAAGGCAAAGTGCGAGTCGACTACACCCCCGTGCAGGTTCGCTTCAAGGACGGCACCGAAGTCGAACTGCGCAAACCAAGCCTCAACATCACCCAGTTGGGCTACGGCCCGATGCACCCCGACACCCGTTTCTCGGCACGTGTAGCGCCGCCGATGATTGGCCTGGGCCTGCTCGAATCGATCCCMGACGAAGCGATCCTGGCCAATGCCGAGGCACAGGCCAAGGCGAACAACGGCATCGCCGGACGCCCGAACCAGGTGTGGGACGATGCCCAACAAAAGACAGTGTTGGGACGATTTGGCTGGAAAGCCGGACAACCGACCCTCAATCAACAAAATGTTCACGCGTTCTCGGGTGATATGGGCCTCACGACCAGCCTCAGACCCTTTGATGACTGCACGGACGCGCAAACGGCTTGCAAACAGGCACCCAGTGGCAACGGCCCGAATGGCGAGCCGGAAGTCAGCGACAACATCCTGCGTCTGGTGCTGTTCTACAGCCGTAACCTCGCCGTACCGGCCCGTCGTGACGTCAACGCACCTGAAGTGCTGGCCGGCAAGTCCCTGTTTTATCAGGCGGGCTGCCAGTCCTGTCACACCCCGAAATACACCACCGCCGCCAACGCCGCCGAACCTGAACTGGCCAATCAAGTGATTCGCCCGTACAGCGATCTGCTGCTGCATGACATGGGCGACGGCCTGGCCGACAACCGTAGCGAATTCCAGGCCAGCGGCCGCCAGTGGCGTACCCCGCCCTTGTGGGGCATCGGCTTGACACAGGCGGTCAGCGGCCACACCCAGTTCCTGCACGACGGCCGCGCCCGCAACCTGCTCGAAGCCGTGCTCTGGCATGGCGGCGAGGCGACAGCGGCGCAGCAACAGGTTTTGTCTTTCAATGCCGAGCAACGCGCTGCGTTGCTGGCGTTCCTGAATTCCCTTTAACACGCATTCCACTCGCGGGAGCCCGACATGTTCCGTCCCAAACTGTTGTTCACCAGCCTTGCCGCACTCGCCCTGGGCGCCTGCTCGCCCCAAGACCCACAAGCGGTCACGTCGTCGGCCATCGCCAAGTCGGTGATCCTGCCGACCTATACCCGCTGGGTTGAAGCCGACCGTCAATTGGCGGTCAGCGCCCTCGCCTACTGCGAAGGCAAGGCAACCCTGGAAACCGCTCGTGCCGATTTCCTGCACGCGCAAAAGGCCTGGGCCGAACTGCAACCGCTGCTGATCGGGCCGCTGGCCGAAGGCAACCGTTCGTGGCAAGTACAGTTCTGGCCGGACAAGAAAAACCTGGTCGGCCGTCAGGTGGAGCAACTGGTCACCGCCCAGCCACAGATCGATGCCGCTGCTCTGGCCAAATCCAGCGTCGTAGTACAGGGCCTTTCGGCTTACGAATACATTCTGTTCGACAGCAAGCCTGATGTGGCCAACGCTGAACAGAAGGCCAAGTACTGCCCGCTGTTGGTCGCGATTGGCGAACGCCAGAAGCAACTGGCCGAAGAGATTCTGCAAACCTGGAACAACACCGATGGCATGCTCGCGCAAATGAGCAAATTCCCGAACCAGCGCTACGCGGACTCCCATGAGGCGATCGCCGATCTGCTGCGCGTGCAAGTCACGGCCATCGACACCCTGAAGAAAAAACTCGGCACGCCGATGGGCCGCCAGACCAAGGGCGTGCCGCAACCGTTCCAGGCCGATGCATGGCGCAGCCAGTCGTCCCTGACCAGCCTCGAAGCCAGCCTCGCGGCCGCCAAAACGGTCTGGGAAGGCGTGGACAACAAAGGCCTGCGCAGCCTGTTGCCGAGCGAGCAGAAACCGTTGGCCGACAAGATCGATGCCGCCTATGCCGCCTCGCTGAAACTGTTCGCCAGCAACCAGCGCTCGCTGACCGAAATGCTCGGTGACGACGCCGGCCGCCAGCAGCTCAATGACCTGTACGAAAGCCTCAACGTTGTACATCGTCTGCACGAGGCTGATCTGGCCAAAGCGCTGGGCATCCAACTGGGCTTCAACGCCAACGACGGTGACTGATGAGGGCCCGTTCCATGCTGCGACGCCAGGTTCTGACATTAGGTAGTTTGCTGCTGGGTGCAGTGACGCTGAGCGGCTGGAAGCTGTTCAAGCAAAAGGACAAGAGTCCATTGTTGCTGTCGGCACGGGACGATACCGATGGCCGGCATTACGCCGTCGGTTATCGACTCGATGGCACCCAGGTGTTCGCCACCCGGGTCGGCCAGCGTTGCCACGACATCATCAACCACCCGACACTGCCGATTGCGCTGTTTGTCGCCCGCCGCCCGGGTACCGAGAGCTACCTGATCGACCTGCGCGACGGCGCGCTCCTGCAAACCGTGGTGTCACAGCCGAACCGGCACTTCTACGGACACGCGGTCATTCACCACAGCGGCGACTGGCTGTACGCCACCGAAAACGACACCAGCGATCCGGGTCGCGGCCTGCTCGGCGTGTACAGATTCGAAGGCGAACGGCTGGTGCACAGCGGTGAGATTTCCACCCACGGCCTCGGGCCGCACCAGGTGTCGTGGATGCCCGATGGCGAAACCCTGGTGGTGGCCAACGGCGGGATTCGCACCGAGGCCGAAAGCCGGGTTGAGATGAACCTCAACGCCATGGAACCAAGCCTGGTCCTGATGCAACGTGACGGCACCCTGCTGAGCAAGGAAACCCTCGCCCAGCAGATGAACAGCGTGCGCCATCTGGCCATCGCCAGCGACGGCACCATCGTCGCCAGCCAGCAGTTCATGGGCGCGGCCCATGAGTCGTCCGAACTGTTGGCGATCAAGCGTCCCGGTCAGCCTTTCGTCGCGTTCCCGGTGCCCGAGCACCAGTTGCAGGCCATGGGGCATTACACCGCCAGCGTCGCGGTACACAGTGACTTGCGCCTGGTGGCGTTGACCGCACCGCGGGGCAACCGCTTTTTCATCTGGGACCTGGACAGCGGTGAAGTACGGCTGGATGCACCTCTGCCCGATTGCGCCGGGGTCGGTGCCGTGGCCGATGGTTTTGTCGTGACTTCGGGACAGGGGCGCTGCCGCTACTACGACTGCCGCCAGACCAATCTAATTGCAAAGCCCTTGGAGCTACCCGCAGGGCTCTGGGACAACCATCTGCATCTGATGGCGTAAATCATTCAAAAGATCGCCGCCTTGGGCCGCRCCTGCATCGGGATAACGAACATCCCGCAGGCGCGGCCCGAGGCGGCGAATCTTTTCAGGCTTTCCCCCCTCTAATACCTCACAACCTGTAAAAACGGCAGTCGGATTACCCTCTACACTCCCGGTAATGTGCCCCGCTGTCTCACCTGATTTTCTCCAAGGAACTGGATATGCTGCGTCGCCGCATGCTGATCATGTTGGGTGTCGTTCTACTGATTGTGCTGGTCCTGGCCGCGTACAAAGCCTTCTCGATCTACACGATGGTTCAAGGCTACTCTGCGCCCAGACCGGCCATCAGCGTTGCCGTGGCCACCGCCACCGAGCGCCCATGGCAAGCCCGCCTGCCTAGCGTTGGCACGCTCAAGGCATTGCAAGGCGTGGACCTGAGCCTGGAGACCGATGGTACCGTCATTGATGTCCAGTTCGAGTCAGGGCAAAAGGTCAAGGCCGGTCAACCACTCCTGCGCCTCGACAGCGCCGTGGAAAGTGCCCTGCTGGAAACTGCCCTGGCCGACCTCGGGCTGGCACAGCTCGATTACGGTCGCGGTAGCCAACTGGTCGGCAGCCAGGCCATTTCCAAAGGCGAGTTCGACCGACTTTCAGCGGTGCTGAAAAAGAGCAAGGCCACGGTCAATCAACTCAAGGCCGCGCTCGGCAAAAAAAGCATCGTCGCGCCCTTCAGCGGCACCATCGGCATTCGTCAGGTAGACGTTGGCGACTATCTTGCCAGCGGCACCATGATCGCCACCCTGCAAGACCTCAGTAGCCTGTATGTCGACTTTTTTGTGCCCGAGCAGTCGGTGCCGAAGATTGCTCTCGGCCAGCCAGTGCAGGTCATTGTCGCGGCGTATCCGACCCAGGAGTACCCCGGCACCATCAGTGCAATCAACCCCAAAGTCGAAAACAGCACCCGTAACGTGCAGGTCCGCGCCACGCTGGCCAACCCCGATGGCAAGTTGATGCCAGGCATGTTCGCCAGCCTCCAGGTGCTCCTGCCCGACCCGCAATCGCGCATCGTGGTACCGGAAAGCGCGATTACCTACACGCTCTACGGCAACTCCGTGTATGTGGCCGTACCAAAGAAGGCCGAAGATGGCAGCCCGGAAAAGGACGACAAGGGCCAGCCGGTGCTGATCGCCGAACGGCGTTTTGTCGAAACCGGCGAACGCCGCGATGGGCAAGTGATGATCACCAAAGGCGTGCAGAGCGGCGAGAAAGTGGTGACCGCCGGCCAGCTCAAACTGGACAACGGCGCACACATTGCCATCAGCGACGACAAGACCCTGGCCGAGCGGAACAGCCCGCCACGCGCGGACTGATCAAGGAATCCCCATGGCTTTTACCGATCCGTTCATCCGCCGCCCGGTTCTCGCAACCGTGGTCAGCCTGCTGATTGTGCTGCTGGGCTTCCAGGCCTGGGGCAAGCTGCCCCTGCGCCAGTACCCGCAAATGGAAAACGCCCTGATCACGGTGACCACCGCCTACCCCGGGGCCAACGCCGAGACCATCCAGGGCTACATCACCCAACCGATGCAGCAAAGCCTGGCCAGCGCCGAGGGCATCGACTACATGACCTCGGTGAGTCGCCAGAACTTTTCGGTGATCTCGATCTACGCGCGCGTCGGCTCCAACAGCGACCGTCTGTTTACCGAACTGCTGGCCAAGGCCAACGAGGTCAAGAGCCAGCTGCCCCAGGACGCTGAAGACCCGGTGCTGAGCAAACAATCTGCCGATGCGTCAGTGCTGATGTACATGAGTTTTTTCAGCAAGGAATTGAGCAACCCGCAGATTACCGATTACCTGTCGCGGGTGATCCAGCCGAAACTGGCGACCTTGCCCGGCATGGCCGAAGCCGAGATCCTCGGCAACCAGGTCTTTGCCATGCGCCTGTGGCTGGACCCGGTGAAGCTCTCTGGTTTCGGCCTCAGTGCCAGCGATGTGACCAACGCGGTGCGCCAGTACAACTTCCTCTCGGCCGCCGGTGAGGTGAAAGGCGAATACGTTGTCACCAGCATCAACGCCAATACCGAACTCAAGTCCGCCGAAGCCTTCGGGGCGATTGCGCTCAAGGTCGATGGCGACAGCCGCGTGCTGCTGCGCGATGTGGCGCGTGTGGAAATGGGCGCGGAAAACTACGACACCATCAGCTCGTTCGGTGGCACCCCTTCGGTGTACATCGGCATCAAGGCGACGCCCGGCGCCAACCCGCTGGAAGTGATCAAGGAAGTGCGCAAGATCCTTCCGGAACTTGAAGCCCAGCTACCGCCGAACCTCAAGGCTGAGATCGCCTACGACGCCACCCTGTTCATCCAGGCCTCGATCGATGAAGTGGTGAAAACCCTGTTCGAAGCGGTGCTGATCGTGATCGTGGTGGTGTTCCTGTTCCTCGGCGCCCTGCGTTCGGTGGTGATCCCGGTGGTGACCATCCCGCTGTCGATGATCGGCGTCATGTTCTTCATGCAGATGATGGGGTACTCCATCAACCTGCTTACCCTGCTGGCGATGGTATTGGCCATCGGTTTGGTGGTGGATGACGCCATCGTGGTGGTGGAAAACATTCACCGCCACATCGAGGAAGGCAAGACACCGCTCGACGCCGCCATTGAAGGTGCCCGGGAAATCGCCATGCCGGTGGTCTCGATGACCATCACCCTGGCCGCGGTGTATGCACCGATCGGCTTCCTGACCGGCCTGACCGGGGCACTGTTCAAGGAGTTCGCCCTGACTCTGGCCGGCGCGGTGGTGATTTCCGGCATTGTTGCCCTGACCCTGTCGCCGATGATGTGTGCGTTCCTTCTGCGTCACGATGAGAACCCCAGTGGCCTGGCCCATCGCCTGGACATGATTTTCGAAAACCTCAAGCGCCGCTACCAGAGCATGCTTCACGGCACTCTCAACACCCGGCCGGTGGTGCTGGTGTTCGCCGTGATCGTACTGTGCCTGATTCCGGTCTTTCTCAAATTCACCAAATCGGAACTGGCGCCGGATGAGGACCAGGGCATCATTTTCATGATAGCCAACGCCCCGCAACCGACCAACCTCAACTACCTGAACATCTACACCGATGAGTTCGTCTCGATCTTCAAGGCGTTTCCCGAGTACTACTCGTCATTCCAGATCAACGGTTTCAACGGCGTGCAGTCGGGCATCGGCGGTTTCCTGCTCAAGCCGTGGAACGAGCGCAGTCGCACGCAAATGGCGATCCTGCCCGAGGTGCAGGCCAAACTGGAAAAGATCCCGGGGTTGCAGATTTTCGGCTTCAACCTGCCATCACTGCCGGGCACCGGCGAAGGCGTGCCGTTCCAGTTCGTCATCAACTCCGCCAACGATTACGAATTGCTGCTGCAGGTGGCCGACCGGGTAAAAAAACGTGCAAAGGAATCCGGCAAGTTTGCGTTTGTCCACGTTGACCTGGCCTTCGACAAGCCGGAAGTGGTGGTCGATATCGACCGCGCCAAGGCCGCGCAGATGGGGGTTTCCATGCAGGATCTGGGGGGAACCCTGGCGACCATGCTGGGTGAAGCCGAGATCAACCGTTTCACTGTTGAAGGTCGCAGCTACAAAGTCATTGCCCAGGTCGAGCAGCCGTTCCGCGACAACCCGGACTGGCTGAACAATTACTACGTGAAAAACACCAAAGGCGAACTGTTGGCGTTATCGACCCTGATCACCGTCACCGACCGTGCCCGACCACGACAACTGAACCAGTTCCAGCAACTCAACTCGGCCATCCTGTCCGGAGTACCGCTGGTGAGCATGGGGGAAGCCATCGACCTGGTGCGCCAGATCGCCCGGGAAGAGGCACCCGCCGGCTTTGCCTTCGACTACGCCGGCGCATCGAGGCAGTACGTTCAGGAAGGCAGTGCCCTATGGGTCACCTTTGCCCTGGCACTGGCGATCATTTTCCTGGTGCTGGCGGCCCAGTTCGAAAGCTTCCGCGACCCGCTGGTGATCCTGGTCACCGTGCCCCTGTCTATCTGCGGAGCATTGATTCCGCTGTTCCTGGGTTGGTCGAGCATGAACATCTACACCCAGGTCGGGCTGGTGACGTTGATCGGGCTGATCAGCAAGCACGGCATTCTGATCGTCCAGTTCGCCAACCAGCTACGCAAGGACAAGGGCCTGACGGCACGGGAAGCAGTAGAGGAAGCGGCGGCCATCCGGCTGCGTCCGGTCTTGATGACCACCGCGGCGATGGTGTTCGGCATGGTGCCATTGATCATCGCCACCGGTGCCGGCGCGGTCAGCCGGTTCGATATCGGCACGGTCATCGCGACGGGCATGTCGATCGGCACGCTGTTCACCCTGTTTGTGTTGCCCTGCATCTACACGTTGCTGGCCAAGCCCGATCAACCCTGACACAGATGTATCTATGGGAGAGGAACCTGTGGGAGCAAGCTTGCTCGCGATGAGGACGTGTCAACCACCATAGATATCGACTGATACGCCGCCATCGTCGGAACGCCGCCCGGAGCAAGCTCGCTCCCACAGGGTTTTGTGTGATACCTGGCTGCTTTCTTCAGGTAAAAAAAAGGCCTCGCATCAGCGAGGCCTTTCATTTGGGCTTCAATCGGTTCAATTTTGCGACCTCAATCCCTGAGAAAGTCCGAACATGAACAACAACAGATCATGATCGGGTCGAGTGGCCACGGATGCCTTCGCAACCCGTGGCAATGGACAATGTTCTTCCGCGCTTATCGAGCTGAGAACCTGGGGGCGTGGTTGCTCCCAGGTTGCCATCGCGATCGATGCAACTGCCAAGGCTCCTACCAGAAACAAACCTCGTGCAATTTCGAGTTTCATCGCTATAAACCCTTGATAGCGCTGCCAAACGCCGTCTCATAAAAATAGATGAACTTTTGCCAGTCTGCCGCGCTGAACGACGAGTGGCGACGCAACTGCTTCAAGTCATGGACAGCTGCGCGATAGGCGGTCAAACGCCGTCGGCACTTCTCCAGATCGATCAGGGCAACTTCGACCTTGGCCGACTCGCCCTCACCCGTCACGCGAACGAATACGTGCTTGTCGTAAAGGCAACCGTGCTGCCAGCGGCCCTTGTGCATGCGAGCCAGGTTTTCAGCCAGGTCCTTGAGCACCCGGTCGTTTATGGCTTCACCATGACGTTCGCGACCGCCACCGGCATACCAGCGATCGATTTCCTCGTAGCCGTCCAGCGACTTGGTGACCAGCAAGGCACGCCACTTGTGCACAGGATCGCGCTGTGCGCCGCAGAAAACGATTTGCGGAACCCGTACGCCAAGCTCGGTCACACCGATGAGCGCAGCATGCTCGCGCATTACCGTAGGCCGCCCGAAAGGGTGCTGCAAGCTACGATGGATATGCCCGGTCTGACGCTTGACGTAGAGCAGTTGACCATCGCTGCCCATCACCCGTTGAACGCCGCTTTCCCCGCCGCGACGGACGTTGGGTTCTTCCACCCATTCACCGCGCTGATTCCAAAAGTAATCGAAGCGGTCCTGGGGAGCGACTTCCGTTTCTGCTGCACACTGCACTGCCATCCTGTTACCTCTTGCGTAATACGTAAACTCGCCACATCGCATAGAGCGGCAAAAAGTCCAGTTGTTCCTGGATGAGGAAACCCGCCTGCTCAATTTCCTTTTCTACGGTAGCGGCCGGTAACACAAACCGGTTTTGGTAACCTTCCTGCCCACGGGTTTTCTCCGAGCGCTTGCGTTTCCATGCCTCGAAGTTGCCATCGACCCACAGCGAAAGGATCACACTGTCACGGGAAACTCGCTCGAATTCGCGCAAAATGGCCATGCGATGCTCGGCTTCACCGATGTGGTGGAACAAGCGCATGCAAAAAATGCTGTCGACGGAGTTGTCCGGCAAAGCAATGTCGAATGCAGACGTGTGCAAGGGTTGTACCCGTTTTACCACGTCGGCAGGTTGCGCCCGGGCTGCGATCTTCAGCATGGACTGCGAGTTATCGGCGCCGATGATCACGCGGTTGGATTTTTTTGCCAGCAAGGGCCAGAAACGCCCTGCACCGCACGGCAAATCGAGGATCAAACCAGGCTCGCCAACCAGAGCCAACGCCTTGCGCGCCAGTTGTTCGTCACGCCAATGGGACAATCGACGGCCGAGACCCTCCTGATGTTTGCGCAAATAGCGTTGTGCGTGCTGATCGTCGTACTTTTCGGAAAAATCGAGTTTGATCGGACCGCCCATCATCAGGTCTCCTGAACTTCTGATAGCAACTACCTTGGGCTTTGGGGTGTCGGCGACAGGTGATCCACTTGTGAAAAATCTGTCACGGGAAACCCCGAAATATTACAGGGTTTTACAGAATAGGTAGCGTTTGCTGAACACCCGACTCAACTGATCAAATTCAGGACAACTCCACCTGAAAACGGCAGCCACTAGGTTCCATGGTTGTCAGGCTGACGCTCCAGCCCTGGTTTTCACAGATCCGCTGCACCAGTGAAAGCCCCAGGCCCAGGCCTTCCCCGCGCTTTTCGTCGCCCCGAACGAAGGGTTCGAACATCGCCTCGCGTTTTTCCTCGGGAATGCCCACGCCACTGTCTTCGACCACAAAGCCCGTACCCGTCAGGGTCAGGCGGATGAAGCCCTGTTCGGTGTAATGCAAGGCATTGCGCAGCAAGTTACCCATCACCGCGTGCAGGAATGTCGCGTTGTAGCCCTTGGCCTTGGGGTTCCCCGGTTCGAAGATCAACTTCAATCCTTTTTCTTCTATGGGCTCGCGCCACAGACCGAGCAGGCCCTCGGCCACCTGGCTAAGGGACTGTTGCGGCGACATGCTGGCGTCTTCGCGTTGAGCACGGGCCAGCATCAGGAAGGTTTGCACCAGCTCACGCATTTCTTCGCACGCCCGGGCAATGCGCTCGACCTGGGCGCGGCCGCGCTGATCGATACCGGGGTTTTCCAGCAACAACTCGCAGGAACTGGCCAATATCATCAGGGGCGTACGCAATTCGTGGCTGACGTCGCTGGTGAACAACCGCTCGCGGGTCAAGGCCTGACGCAAGCGCCCGAGGGTGGCGTCGAAGGCCACGGCCAGTTCGCCCACTTCGTCGGCAGCATAGTCCGGGGCCAAAGGGGGGGCTAAACCGAGCAGTTGATCACGATGGCGTACCTGGCGGGCCAGCCGCACCACCGGCGCCATGACCTTGCGGGCCAGGACCCAGCCGAGAAATACCGCCAGCGCCAGGCTCAGTACGAAACCCACCAGCACCACGGCAAACAGCACCCGCTCACGCTCTTCGAAGTCGCTCTGGTCCTGCAACAGCACGTAACGTCGGCCGTCGACGATTTCGACCATGGCGTGGTACGACAGGTTTTCACGGAACACTTCATGAAAGCCCGGCTCCAGGTGCCGCAAATCCTTGGGCAACCTGAAATCGCCTGGCCCGCTGCTGAAGTAGAATAATTGGTCCGGCTCGGGACGATGGCGCCAGTCCGTGACATTGTCCATCAGCAACAGGCGCTGCAAATCGCCGCCCAGGCCTGCCGAAATCAGCTTTTCTTCCACCAGGTGCACGGTCGCCACGATGCCCATGGCAAAGGCACCCGCCACCAGTGCGCTCATCAGCGCAAAGGCAATGATGATTCGTTGAGAAAGGCTCTGCTTAAACTCCATCACGCCCCTCGGCCAGGCGATACCCCACACCGTGCACGGTTTGCAGCAATGGCTTGGCGAACGGCTTGTCGATCACCTGGCGCAGTTGGTGGACATGGCTGCGCAGGCTGTCGCTGTCCGGGCAGTCGTCGCCCCAGAGCGCTTCTTCAAGAATTTCACGGCGCAACACATGCGGGCTTTTCTGCATCAACACGGCCAGCAACTTCAGGCCGACCGGGTTGAGTTTCAGCAAGCGGCCTTCGCGTGTGACTTCCAGGGTGTCGAGGTCATAGCTCAGGTCGCCGACCTGCAAGGTCCGCCGTCCGCCGCCCTGGGTACGGCGCATGACCGCTTCGATACGCGCCGCCAGCTCAGACAGGGCGAACGGTTTGATCAGGTAGTCATCGGCACCGGACTTGAAGCCTTGCAGACGGTCATCCAGTTGATCGCGGGCCGTGAGCATGATCACCGGCGTTTCGCGGCGGGCATCTTCGCGCAGACGCTTGCACAGGGTGTAGCCGTCGATGCCGGGCAGCATGATATCGAGCACGATCAAATCGTAATGCTCGGTGGCTGCCAGATGCAGACCCGAAAGACCGTCCTGCGCGCAATCCACGGTATAGCCTTTGAGCCCCAGGTAATCGGCCAGGTTGGCCAGGATATCGCGGTTGTCTTCAACCAATAGAATTCGCATGGGTATCTCTCCGTCCACAGTAACGGCCGTCGTGGCCCGCGCAGCTTAAGGCCAAGTGTGGCCCACGGCTAGGGGAAGGCTGTGCATGGATCAATTCGCTCAACCAAAAGGTRTGATTGACAGGTTTTTCACTATCGATTCACGCGCTGACTACAGTGGTCAGCCGAGACTCTCACGCGCTTGATAACAAGGAATACAAAAAATGGACTATTTGAAGACGGCACCCATGCGCTTTTTGCTGCTGGTGACCGGGTCCTGGCTGGTGATTTTTTTTCTGACTCGAACGGTCCTGCTGCTCACGCATCTGGATGAGGCCGGAAGCGGCTTCCTGTCGGTGTTCGGCATCGGCCTGCTTTACGACCTGGGCTTTATCGCTTACGCAGCGCTGCCAATGGGCCTCTACCTGTTGCTGTGCCCGCCGGGCTTGTGGCGCACTCGTGGCCATCGCTGGTTTCTTCAAGGTCTGCTGACCGTCAGTCTGTTCGCGATGCTGTTCACCTCGGTGGCCGAGTGGCTGTTCTGGGATGAATTCGGCGTGCGCTTCAACTTCATCGCCGTCGACTACCTGGTGTATTCCGACGAAGTACTTAACAACCTGCTGGAGTCATACCCGATCGGCACGCTGCTGAGCATTCTCGCCGTGTTGGCCGTGGTCCTGAGTCTTGCATTGCGTAAAGCTTTCAACGCAGCACTCGATGCACCGTTGCCGCCCCTGCGTGGCCGCTTGCTCAATGCACTCGGTTTGTTGATCGTCGCCGGCCTGAGCCTGCAGTTGCTCAGCCAGGATGCCCCGCGCGCCCAGGGCGGCAATGCCTATCAGAACGAGCTGGCGAGCAATGGTCCCTACCAGTTCTTCGCCGCGTTCCGTAACAATGAACTGGACTACCCGCAGTTCTACAGCACGCTGCCGTCGGCGGTCGTTGCACAACAGATTCGCGCCGAACTGGCAGAACCCAATGCCCGATTCGTTGGCCAGGACCCGCAGGACATCCGTCGGCAAATCGATAACCCGGGCACGCCGCGCAAGCCCAACATCGTGCTGGTCACCATTGAAAGTTTCAGCGCCAAGTACATGGGCAGCAACGGCGACACCCGCAACCTGACGCCCAATCTTGATGCCTTGCGCAAGCAGAGCCTGTATTTCAATAATTTCTACGCCACCGGCACCCGCACCGATCGCGGCCTGGAAGCCATCACCCTGGCGATTCCGCCGACGCCGGGGCGCTCGATCGTCAAGCGCGTAGGTCGCGAAAGCGGCTTTGCCAGCCTTGGCCAGCAACTCAATGCCGTGGGCTACGACAGTGTGTTTGTCTACGGCGGCCGCGGTTACTTCGACAACATGAATGCGTTTTTCAGCGGCAACGGTTATCGCGTAGTGGACCAGAGCAGCGTTGAAGAGTCGGAGATTCACTTCAAGAATGCCTGGGGCATGGCTGACGAGGATCTCTACAACCAGACGCTGAAACTGGCCGATGCCGACTATGCCAGGCAGCAGCCATTCCTGCTGCAACTGATGACAACGTCCAACCACCGCCCCTATACCTATCCGGAAAACCGGATCGACATCAAGTCCGGCAACGGCCGTGACGGCGCAGTGAAATACACCGACTACGCCATTGGTCAGTTCCTTGATCAGGCGCGTCAAAAACCGTGGTTTGACAATACAATCTTCATCTTCGTCGCCGACCACACTGCAGGCAGCGCCGGCAAGGAAGACTTGCCCATCGACAACTATCAGATTCCGCTGTTCATCTATGCACCCAAGCTGATCGAAGCTCGGGAAACGGCACAATTGGCTAGCCAGATCGATCTGGCGCCGACGTTGCTGGGCTTGCTCAATCTGGATTATGAATCGACGTTCTTTGGCCGCAACCTGTTGCAGGACAACCCATTGCCGCCTCGCGTGGTGCTCGGCAACTATCAGCACCTGGGGTTGTTCGACGGCAAGGACCTGGCGATCTTGAGCCCGCGCCAGGGATTGCGTCGTCACGATGACGCCCTGACTGAAAGCCGCGAGTCCCGGTCGACCGCCGATGACCCGCTGATTACCCGCGCAATCACCTATTACCAAACCGCCAGTTATGGCTTCAAGCAACAGCTGCTTGGCTGGAAAGCACCCAAGGAGGGTGCCGGCCAAGTCGGCGAACGTTAACCGAATCGCCCCGGGCCGATGCCCCGGGGCTTGTTCCTTTGTTCAGGATCCACCATGTCATCAACCGCTGTCCGCCCTGCCCCACGCCCGCTCAACCTCTGGGTGTACCTGGGGGTTCCCGCCGTTGCGGCGATCGTTCTGGTGTTGCTCGAACTGACCTCACTGGACATGGACCTTGCCAAGCTGTTCTACGACCCGGTCGCGGGTGACTTCATCGGACGGCACAGTTACTTCCTGGAAAACATCCTGCATACCCGCGCCAAGCAAGTGGTCATTGCCTTCTCGGTATTTGCGATCGTTGTCTACGTTGCCTCGTTTTTCATGATCAAGCTCAAACCGTACAAGCGCGAACTGGGTTGCCTGGTGCTGTCCCTGGGCCTTGCGACTTCCTTTGTCACGCCCATGAAAGCGGTGACCGCTGTGCAATGCCCCTGGAGCCTTGAGCAATTCGGCGGTCACGAGACCTACAGCGAATTGTTGAGCCATCGCCCGGCTACCGAAAAACCGGGACGTTGCTGGCCTGGCGGCCATGCGGCCACCGGCTTCACCCTGTTTGCCCTGTTTTTCGTATTGCGTGATCGTCGCCCGCGCATGGCTCGCGCAGCGTTTGTCTTCGCCTTCGCTCTCGGCTCGGTGTTCTCCATCGGGCGGATGATGCAGGGTGCGCACTTCTTCTCGCACAACGTGTGGACGGCGGTGTTCTGCTGGCTGATTTGTTTGGGGTCGTATTACTACGTTCTGTATCGGCCGGCTTTGAAGGCTGAACGCGGGGCCAATGCGATACCTGTCAGCGCCTGAAAAACAGTTCAACTGTAGGAGCGAGCCTGCTCGCGAAGCGGTTCAACATTCAACGATGATGTTGACCAATAGATCGCTTTCGCGAGCAAGCTCGCTCCCACAATGGTTCGATGTGGCCATCGAAATCCGGGCAATAAAAAACCCCGCCTGCTTTCGCAGGCGGGGTTTTTTCGTACAGGGGTAAGGCTGGCTTACATCATGCCGCCCATGCCGCCCATACCGCCCATGTCTGGCATACCGCCGCCAGCACCGCCGTCTTTCTTCGGTGCATCAGCAACAGCGGCTTCGGTGGTCAGGATCAGACCGCCGATCGACGATGCAGCTTGCAGCGCGGAACGGGTGACCTTGGTCGGATCCAGGATACCCATTTCGATCATGTCGCCGTATTCGCCAGTCGCAGCGTTGTAACCGAAGTTACCTTTGCCGTTCTTGACTTCGTTGACCACAACGCTTGGCTCGTCACCGCTGTTGGCAGCGATCTGACGCAGCGGTGCTTCGATGGCACGACGCAGAACGGCGATACCCACGTCCTGGTCGGCGTTGTCGCCTTTCAGGTCGAGGATTGCTTCCAGAGCGCGGATCAGCGCAACGCCACCGCCAGGTACCACGCCTTCTTCAACGGCTGCACGGGTTGCGTGCAGGGCGTCTTCAACGCGAGCTTTCTTCTCTTTCATTTCTACTTCGGAACCAGCGCCAACCTTGATCACTGCAACGCCGCCGGACAGCTTCGCCAGACGCTCTTGCAGTTTTTCACGGTCATAGTCCGAGGAAGTTTCGGCAACCTGAGCACGGATCTGAGCAATGCGGGACTCGATGTCGCCTGCTACGCCAGCACCGTCAACGATGATGGTGTTTTCCTTGGAGATGGTCACGCGCTTGGCGCTGCCCAGGTTTTCCAGGGTGGCTGCTTCCAGGCTCAGACCGATCTCTTCGGAGATAACGGTACCGCCGGTCAGAACGGCGATGTCCTGCAGCATGGCCTTGCGGCGGTCGCCGAAGCCTGGAGCCTTGACGGCTGCGACTTTAACGATGCCACGCATGTTGTTCACGACCAGAGTCGCCAGGGCTTCGCCTTCAACGTCTTCGGAAACGATCAGCAGTGGACGGCCGGCTTTGGCAACGGCTTCCAGCACTGGCAGCATTTCGCGGATGTTCGAGATCTTTTTGTCGACCAGCAGAACCAGCGGGTTGTCCAGCTCGGCAACCATGGTTTCCGGCTTGTTGACGAAGTACGGGGACAGGTAGCCACGGTCGAACTGCATGCCTTCTACAACCGACAGTTCGTTTTCCAGGCCAGTGCCTTCTTCAACGGTGATCACGCCTTCTTTACCGACTTTTTCCATGGCTTCGGCAATGATGTCGCCGATGGAGTTGTCGGAGTTGGCCGAGATGGTGCCAACCTGAGCGATTGCCTTGGTGTCAGCGCATGGCTTGGACAGGTTTTTCAGCTCTTTGACGATGGCGATGGTCGCCTTGTCGATGCCGCGCTTCAGATCCATCGGGTTCATGCCGGCAGCGACGGCTTTCAGGCCTTCGTTGACGATCGACTGAGCCAGAACGGTAGCGGTGGTAGTACCGTCACCAGCGTCATCGTTGGCACGGGAGGCAACGTCTTTGACCAGCTGCGCGCCCATGTTTTCGAAACGGTCTTCCAGTTCGATTTCTTTGGCGACAGAAACGCCGTCCTTGGTGATGGTCGGAGCGCCGAAGCTCTTCTCGATGATCACGTTACGGCCTTTCGGGCCCAGGGTCGCTTTTACCGCGTCAGCCAGGACGTTGACGCCTTTGAGCATTTTCTTGCGGGCGGAATCGCCAAACAGAACTTCTTTAGCAGCCATGATCGATATTCCTTAAATACTTTGTAGTAGCGGAAAATGAACGGGGGTATCAGCCTTCGATAACAGCGAGGATTTCGTTCTCGCTCATTACCAGCAGGTCTTCGCCGTCGACTTTCACAGTGTTGCTGCCGGAGTAAGGACCAAACACAACCTTGTCGCCCACTTTCACGGACAGTGCACGCACTTCACCGTTTTCCAGTACGCGGCCGGTGCCTACAGCGAGGATTTCGCCGCTGTTGGCTTTTTCGGCAGCCGAACCTGGCAGGACGATACCGCCAGCGGTTTTCTTTTCTTCTTCGCTGCGACGGATAACGACGCGGTCATGCAGAGGACGAAGCTTCATTGTCGATCTCTCCTAATTGTGGTTTTCATCGGCCGGTGTAGTCCCGGCGGGTTTAACAAAGGCCGGCGGTGCCGGTTGCGGTTCGTCAAGCGAACCGCGGAAGTCTGTCTGGCGTGTTCGCCAGAAACCTTGCGGTGACCGTTACATAAGGGCGCATAAGCTTATTACAAGGGCAGGGATCGAAAAATTTTCAGTTCGCTGCCCCGCAAACGAACACGGCACCCGAAGGTGCCGTGTCGATGTGCGTATTACTTGGTATCGCGGTGTTCGAACTCGCCTTCGATCACGTTGGGCTCACGGCCCAGCGGCTCGCGAGGTGCCGGGCCGCCACGGGCCTGGAGGTCGTCGGCGAACGCTCGCTGACGCATCGCCTGCTCTTCGGCGCGCTGGCGCATTTTACCCGCCAGCAGACGACGACTGAACGGCAGCAGCATGAACAGGCCGATCACATCGCTGATGAAACCGGGAAGAATCAACAGGCCGCCAGCCAATGCCAGCATCAGGCCTTCGAGCATGGTCTGGGCCGGCAGCTCGCCGCGGTTCAGGCTCTCACGGGCACGCAGGGCCGTGGCCAGGCCGGCGACGCGCAGCACGAACACACCGAACATCGAGCCGAGAATGATCAGCAGCAGGGCCGGGAAAAACCCGATGGACCCTGCCACCTTGACGAATACGAACAGCTCCAACACCGGGAACAGCAGAAAGAGCAACAAAAAAGGGCGCATCAAATGGTTCCTCAACGCAAGAATGCCTTGCCAGTTCACCTTAGATGACGTCGCCGTTTCGTGAATTCAAGCATCGGCCACTTCATTTTTCGGCCAATGATCGGCGTGAGCCAGAGAAACCAAGGCTTCGCGGACTTGTGTCGGGGTATTACAAGGCGCTTGAAACGGCAACCAGTACAGGCTTTGACCGATACGCAGGTGCATACCTTCGCTGTCGATACCGGCCATTTGCGCTGGCACGTTTTTCGGCAGCCCGGCCAGATCGACGTAATGGGCGATGGCCTTGGCGTGATCGGCGTTCATGTGCTCGACCATGCTCACTTCGGCCTTGCCGGCGAACGGGTTGGCCAGTGTCAGGTCGTTGACCCAATGAATGGCGCCAAAACCGCCGATATAACGGTGGCGTACAGGCTTGAGCACCCAGAAGTCGAAATCGTGAGCCTTGTGATAACCCTGCGACTCGGGAAAGTAGCGGTAGTAACGTTCGGAGCCGGCCTCGATAGCTGCTTCATCTTCAAGCTGCTGCGCCTCAGCCAGGTAAGTCAGTCGACCAACAGCCTGGACATCTTCGGCGCCACGTTCGCCGACAAAGAGCGAACACTTCGGATCTTTCTGCAGATTATGCGTGTGCTGGGCGATGCGGCTGATCAGGATCAGCGGCCGGCCCAGCTCGTCCAGGCAGTACGGAACCACGGAGCCGAACGGAAAACCGGGCATCGATTTGGAGTGCGTCGAGAGCACCCCACGGTATTCCTTGAGGAGCAATTCTCGTGCATGCTTAGCCGCTTCAACGCTCAATTTATGACTCCTTAAATAGAATCCGTCAGAAAAACGGACGAGCTGCTGGTGAAAGTCCCAGCACGCCATCGGGGCAGTTCTCATGTGCAGCCAAGCCAGGTCAGGCGCAGATCGAGAGGCTCTCTAAAGGAAACCACTCAGACCTGCACCGGGGCATGCGAATGCAACTCACTGACAAAGTAATCATTATCACTGGCGGTTGCCAGGGTTTAGGCCGCTCCATGGCCGAGTATTTCGCAGGCCTGGGCGCGAAACTCGCGCTGGTGGACCTCAATCAGGAAAAACTCGACGATGCCGTCGCGGCCTGCAAGGCCCAGGGTATCGAGGCCCGCGCCTACCTGTGCAACGTGGCCAATGAAGAGCAAGTGACCCACATGGTCGCCCAGGTCGCCGAAGACTTCGGCGCGATCCACGGCCTGATCAACAATGCCGGGATCCTGCGCGACGGCCTGCTGCTCAAGGTCAAGGATGGCGAAATGACCAAAATGAGCCTGGCCCAGTGGCAGGCGGTCATCGACGTCAACCTGACCGGCGTGTTCCTGTGCACCCGTGAAGTCGCGGCGAAAATGGTCGAGCTGAACAACAGCGGGGCGATCATCAATATCTCGTCGATTTCCCGCGCTGGCAACGTCGGTCAGACCAACTACTCGGCGGCCAAGGCCGGTGTCGCGGCGGCAACCGTGACCTGGGCCAAGGAACTGGCACGCTACGGCATTCGTGTCGCCGGCATTGCACCGGGCTTCATCGAAACCGAAATGACCCTGAGCATGAAGCCTGAAGCCCTGGAGAAGATGACCGCCGGGATCCCGCTCAAGCGTATGGGCAAGCCGGAAGAGATCGCCCATTCGGCGGCGTACATCTTCGAGAACGACTACTACACCGGTCGGATTCTGGAGATGGATGGCGGGTTGCGGATCTAAGACGCGACAAAGAACAACTGTAGGAGCGAGCCTGCTCGCGAAGGTGTATCAGTCGACACCGCGGTGCCTGACACACCTTCGCGAGCAGGCTCGCTCCTACAGGGATTCGTATTTCAGCTTATTAGTCGTCGCTGACGCTGATATTCGGCATCGCCGGCGTCAACGCTTCCTGCAATACGATCCGCGCACCGACATGGCGAGCCAGTTCCTGGTAGACCATGGCGATCTGGCTGTCAGGCTCGGCGATCACCGTTGGCTTGCCGCCATCGGCCTGTTCGCGGATGACCATCGACAGCGGCAACGAGGCCAGCAGCTCGACGCCATACTGGTTGGCCAGTTTCACGCCACCGCCTTCACCGAACAGATGCTCGGCATGTCCGCAATTGGAGCAGATGTGCACGGCCATGTTTTCCACCACGCCCAGCACCGGAATGTTGACCTTGCGGAACATTTCCACGCCCTTGCGCGCGTCCAGCAATGCCAGGTCCTGCGGGGTGGTCACGATGACTGCACCGGCCACTGGCACTTTCTGCGCCAGGGTCAACTGGATGTCACCGGTGCCTGGCGGCATGTCGATGACCAAATAGTCCAGGTCGCCCCACGCAGTCTGGGTCACCAATTGCAGCAAGGCGCCGGAGACCATCGGACCGCGCCAGACCATCGGCGTGTTGTCGTCTGTCAGGAACGCCATGGACATCACTTCGACGCCATGGGACTTGAGCGGAACGAACCATTTCTGATCCTTGACCTCAGGACGGGTGCGCTCGGGGATGCCGAACATGATGCCCTGGCTTGGGCCGTAGATGTCTGCATCGAGAATCCCGACCTTGGCACCTTCGCGGGCCAGGGCCAGGGCCAGGTTGGCCGCCGTGGTGGATTTGCCCACGCCGCCCTTGCCGGACGCCACAGCTACCACGTTCTTGACGTTGGCCAGCCCCGGAATCTGTGCCTGGGCCTTGTGTGCGGCGATGACGCTGCTGATGTCGACACGGGCGGATGCCACGCCGTCCAGGCCTTCGATGGCCATTTGCAACATCTGCGCCCAGCCGCTCTTGAACAGACCGGCGGCGTAGCCCAGTTCGAGCTGAACGCTGACGCGGTCGCCCTGGATCTCGATGTTGCGCACACACCCGGCGCTGACCGGGTCCTGGTTCAGGTATGGGTCGGTGTATTGGCGAAGGACGGCTTCCACCGCTGCGCGATTGACGGCGCTCATGGGCAACTCCGAAAACAGGACTTGGAAAAGATGGAGAGTATCGTACCTGTTCTAAGCGTCAGGCGGGATGCTCAAAAGATTGCATCGACCCGTTACTCATCCAATGAAACAGGCCCACAGGGTGAAAAATATGCGCCAGCGCTTTATAGTGGCCGACCTCCGTTTCATCAAGTAGCCGAGCCCCATGTCCGAGCCACGCAAGATCCTCGTCACCAGCGCCCTGCCCTATGCCAATGGTTCGATTCACCTCGGCCATATGCTGGAATACATCCAGACCGATATGTGGGTGCGCTTCCAGAAGCACCGCGGCAATCAATGCATCTATGTCTGCGCCGACGACGCCCACGGTTCGGCGATCATGCTGCGCGCGGAAAAGGAAGGCATCACCCCGGAACAACTGATCGCCAACGTCCAGGCTGAACACAGCGCCGACTTTGCCGACTTTCTGGTGGATTTCGATAACTTCCACTCCACTCACGCCGAAGAAAACCGTGAGCTGTCGAGCCAGATTTACCTGAAGCTGCGTGACGCCGGGCACATCGCCACGCGCTCGATCACCCAGTATTTCGACCCGGAAAAGAAAATGTTCCTGGCCGACCGCTTCATCAAGGGCACCTGCCCGAAATGCGGCACCGAAGACCAGTACGGCGACAACTGCGAAAAATGCGGCGCGACTTACGCGCCAACCGACCTGAAGGATCCGAAGTCGGCGATCTCCGGCGCCACCCCGGTGCTCAAGGACTCCCAGCACTTCTTCTTCAAGCTGCCAGACTTCCAGGCCATGCTGCAGACCTGGACCCGCAGCGGCACCCTGCAAGACGCCGTAGCCAACAAGATCGCCGAATGGCTGGACGCCGGTCTGCAACAGTGGGACATCTCCCGCGATGCGCCGTACTTTGGTTTTGAAATTCCCGACGAGCCGGGCAAATACTTTTACGTGTGGCTGGATGCACCGATCGGCTACATGGCCAGCTTCAAGAACCTGTGCAACCGTACGCCGGAGCTGGACTTCGATGCGTTCTGGGGCAAGGACTCCACCGCCGAGCTGTACCATTTCATCGGCAAGGACATCGTCAACTTCCACGCCCTGTTCTGGCCAGCCATGCTCGAAGGCGCAGGCTACCGCAAGCCGACCGGGATCAACGTGCACGGCTACCTGACCGTCAATGGCCAGAAAATGTCCAAGTCCCGTGGCACCTTCATCAAGGCCCGGACCTACCTGGACCACCTGTCGCCGGAATACCTGCGCTACTACTACGCGGCCAAGCTGGGCCGTGGCGTCGACGACCTCGACCTGAACCTCGAAGACTTCGTACAGAAGGTCAACTCCGACCTGGTGGGCAAAGTCGTCAACATCGCCAGCCGTTGCGCCGGCTTCATCAACAAGGGCAATGCCGGCGTGATGGTCGACACCAACGCCGCGCCGGAACTGACCGAAGCCTTCCTGGCCGCCGCGCCGAGCATCGCCGACGCCTATGAAGCCCGCGACTTCGCCCGCGCCATGCGCGAGATCATGGGCCTGGCCGACCGCGCCAACGCCTGGATCGCCGACAAGGCGCCGTGGTCGTTGAACAAACAGGAAGGCAAGCAGGATGAAGTCCAGGCCATCTGCGCCACAGGCGTCAACCTGTTCCGCCAGTTGGTGATCTTCCTCAAGCCTGTGCTGCCATTGCTGGCCGCCGATGCCGAGGCGTTCCTCAACGTCGCGCCGCTGACCTGGAACGACCACGCGACCTTGCTCAGCAATCACCAGTTGAACGAGTTCAAGCCGTTGATGACCCGAATCGACCCGGTCAAGGTGCAAGCCATGACCGACGCCTCGAAAGAAGACCTGACCGCCAGCCAGACCGACACCGGCGCAGCCGCACCTGCCGGCAATGGCGAACTGGCCAAGGATCCGCTGTCGCCGGAAATCGAGTTCGACACCTTTGCCGCCGTCGATTTGCGCGTCGCGCTGATCGTCAAGGCCGAACACGTGGAGGGCGCCGACAAGCTGTTGCGCCTGACCCTGGACATTGGTGACGAGCAACGCAACGTGTTCTCCGGGATCAAGAGTGCCTACCCGGACCCATCCAAGCTCAATGGTCGCCTGACCATGATGATCGCCAACCTCAAGCCACGGAAAATGAAGTTCGGCATCTCCGAAGGCATGGTGATGGCCGCCGGCCCTGGTGGCGAAGAAATCTACCTGCTCAGCCCTGACAGCGGCGCCAAGCCAGGTCAGCGCATCAAGTAAATTTCTGCGCTGAACCGATCCCACAGCCGTGCCTGACGCGACTGTGGGATTTTCATGTCTGGCCCACCCTCCCGCCTTGCCGGATAATGCCTAAGCTTTTCAGACCATCTCCTGTAGGAGCGAGCTGGCTCCTACAAAAACTACCGTTCCTGCCGGCACGAACAATGACCGAAATCCTGCTTACGCTCATCAGCGCTGCCCTGATCAACAACCTCGTGTTGCACTGGCCGTTGGCCGTCGATCCGTTGCTGGCCGGCCAGCGCCGTCAGGTCCATGCCTTGGGCATTGCGACGACGTGCCTGATCCTGGTCGTGGGCATGCTCGGCTACGCGCTCTATCACTGGCTGTTGGTGCCGCTGCAATTGACGCCGTTGCGTCTGTTTGTGTTTCTGCCATTGAGCGTGCTGCTGATCAGCCCGTTGCTGAAGTTTCTGGCGCGGTTGTTTTCGACACTGCCGTTTGAAGGCCTCTGGCCGTTGCTGCTGGGCAATGCCGGCGTG
Organism: Pseudomonas sp. P4_C1; assembly: GCF_056402155.1. Classification (NCBI taxonomy): domain Bacteria; kingdom Pseudomonadati; phylum Pseudomonadota; class Gammaproteobacteria; order Pseudomonadales; family Pseudomonadaceae; genus Pseudomonas; species Pseudomonas sp. P4_C1. The sequence goes on along the minus strand of NZ_JBFUHY010000003.1, from coordinate 87,135 downwards.
CTCGGCGTAGCCTTGCTCAATGCTCAGGAAGACAAGGGTTTCTTTCACGCCACAGCCTTGGGCCTCGGTGCAGGGCTGGGCTTCTGGCTGGTGCTGAGCCTGTTCGTTGATTTGCGTGAACGTACGGCCGGCAACGATGTTCCCCTGCCCTTTCGCGGCCTGCCGATCGACCTGATTGGTGCCGGCCTGATTGCAGTGGCTTTTCTCGGATTCAGCGGACTGATCAAAACATGAGTCTGATTCAACGCATCGACGCACTCTTGCCGCAAACCCAATGTGGCAAATGCGGCCACCCCGGGTGCAAGCCGTACGCCGAAGGCATCGCCAGCGGTGAGCCGATCAACAAGTGTCCGCCCGGTGGCAAGGAAACCATCGCGGCCCTGGCCGAGTTGCTGAAGGTGCCTGTGCTGGAACTGGACATCACTCGCGGCTCGGCACCTGCGCAGATCGCCTATATCCGCGAAGCCGAGTGTATTGGTTGCACCAAGTGCATTCAGGCCTGTCCGGTCGATGCCATTGTCGGTGCAGCCAAACTGATGCACACGGTGATCATCGATGAGTGCACCGGTTGCGATCTTTGCGTGGCACCGTGCCCGGTGGACTGCATCGAAATGCGCCCGCTGCCAATGGACACCGTATTGCCGGTTGTCGGGGGCCTGGCCCTCACACCGCAAGCACGGCAGGCCCGCACCCTCAAGCGCGATCACGCACGGCGCCGCTTCGAACAACGCAATGCCCGCTTGCAGCGCGAAGAACAACAGAAAATCGCCGAACGCCAGGCCCGGCAACGTGCCGCGCAACCTGCCGAGGCGACTGTCGACCCGGTGCAGTCCGCCCTCGAGCGTGTTCGCGCACAGAAAGCCGCCAATGCCGATGCCGCGCTGAAAAAGGCGAAAATCGATGTCGCGATGAGTCGGGCGCAGCTGCAAAAATCGCTGAAGGCGTTCGGGCATCCGCCAACCTTCGAACAGCAATCGCAGTTGATCGTCCTGCAACAGCAGTTCGAAGCCGCCGAACAAAAACTGGCGCAACTGGAAACCATCACCCCACCAGCCCCTGCGCCGGCGGTCGCAGCGGTGTCGTCAAATGACGCCGATCTGAAACGGGCCAAGATCCAGTTGGCCATGCGCCGCGCCGAACTCAAGAAGGCTCAGGCCAGTGCAGCACCGGCGGAACAAATCGAAGCCCTGGAGCGCGCACTCGGTGAAGCCGAACGCCAGGTGGACGCCCATGCCAGCCCTTGAAGCGGTTGATGATCGCCTGCAACAGGCGATGAAACTGGTGCTGCTGGCCACGCTGCCAGGAATACTGGCGGCGTTCTGGCTGTACGGCTGGGGCGTGTTGATCAATCTGGTTCTGGCGACCGCTGCTGCGCTGGCCGTCGAGGCCGCCGTCGTGCAATGGCGCAGGCGGCCGCTACAACCAACCCTGAGGGACGGTAGCGCGTTGGTCAGTGCCACCTTGCTGGCTCTGGCGCTACCGCCTTACTGCCCATGGTGGCTGACCCTCAGTGCTGCCGCTTTTGCCATGGTGTTTGGCAAGCACTTGTATGGCGGTGTCGGCTCGAATCCTTTCAACCCGGCGATGCTCGGTTTTGCTCTGGTGCTGGTGACCTTCCCCCAACCAATGACCCATTGGCCATCGTCCCATGGCATGGATCTGCCGAGTGGTTTGCAGCAAGTGTTCGGTGTCGGCCAGGCGCCGGATGCATGGGTGCAGGCCACGGCACTGGACAGTCTGCGGATCAACAAAAGCCTGACCATGGATGAACTGTTTGCCGGCAACCCGGCATTCGGCCACTTCGGCGGCCGGGGAGTGGAATGGATGAGCCTGGCGTTTCTGGCAGGTGGATTGTTTCTCCTGCAACGGCGGGTGATCAGTTGGCATGCCCCGGTCGGCATGCTGGCCAGCCTGTTCATCATCAGCTTGCTGTGCTGGAACGGGTCGGGCTCCGACTCCCATGGTTCACCGCTGTTTCATCTGCTTAGCGGCGCAACCATTCTGGGGGCGTTCTTCATCATCACCGAACCGGTGTCCGGCGCCAGAAACCCAGGCGCGCGACTGCTGTTCGGCGCTGGCGTCGGACTGCTGACTTATCTGATCCGTACCTGGGGCGGCTATCCGGACGGCATCGCCTTTGCCGTGCTGTTTATGAACCTGTGCGTGCCGGCGCTGGAGAGGTTCGTGGCGGCCAGACAACAGCCGGAGGCACCATGAACCGGACGTCAAGCATCGCGCTTCTAGTGCTTTTGACCGCACTGGGCCTTGGTGTGACGTACTTCGTGCAGCTCGGCAGCGCGCCGCGCATTGCAGCCGAACAGCGCCTGATCGACAGCCGTAATCTGCTGGACCTGATCGCGCCGGACAGCTACGACAATCAACCACTCGAACACCCCATCAGGGTCGAATCAACTGCCCTGACCAACAGCGCCTTGCTCGGTGGCTATCTGGCGACCCGGACCGATCAACCCGTCGCAGTGTTGCTGCGCAGTCAAACCCTTGGCTACGCGGGTGCCATCGACCTGTTGATCGCTGTCGACGCCAATGGCAGGTTGCTGGGCGTCAAAACCCTCAAACAGTCGGAAACCCCTGGACTGGGTGCGCGGATCGCCGACTGGCCCAATGCCTGGCTTCAGGTTTTTTCCGGCAAGTCTCGAACAGAACCGGGCGACAGTGGCTGGGCGTTGAAAAAGGATCAGGGGCAGTTCGATCAGATTGCAGGTGCGACTATCACCTCAAGGGCGGTGATCAATGCCGTCCACGATGCGTTGCGCTACTTCGATGAACACCGGCAACAACTGCTCGGAAACCCTGCCCATGGATAACTCATCGACTCCGCGCAACGCCTTGATGCTGACGCCGCTGATCGGCGCTAGCGAGTCGCTGATGGCCGCACTTGGCCTGTGCCTGATGTTCATGGTAGTGACCCAGTTGTTCAGCCTGGCCATGGGCGCCCTGCGATCCCGACTGGTCCCGGCGAACCGTTTGCTGGCCAGCATCCTGTTGGCAACCACGCTCACCAGTTGCGCGGAACTCATGGCACAGGCCTGGTCGCTGCAATGGCAGCAGCATCTGGGGTTTTATGGCGCTTTGATCGCCTTGCAATGCGTCGTACTGGAACACACGGGATTCTTTCAGAACAGCTGGCACACACGCCTGCGACTCAATGGACAGTTTGTCGTGCTGATGATCGCACTGGGCCTGCTGCGCGAACTCATCGGCAACGGGACACTCGGAAATCACCTGGCGTGGCTGATCGGCGCTACGCAAACTGACTGGCAAGGCTGGGTACTGATGGCCGATGGCGGGCTGCGCCTGGCCACATTGGTCCCTGGCGGGTTCATTCTGCTCGGATTGCTGATCGCCGCCTGGCAGGCCTGGCGACCCAGCTCCACACATTGATCGTCTTCGAGGAAACGCACTGCCCATGAATGCCGCAAAACGTCTGGAAATTTTCCGCAGGCTGCACGAGGACAACCCGGAACCAAAGACCGAACTGGCCTATTCCTCACCGTTCGAATTGCTGATTGCCGTGATTCTCTCGGCGCAGTCGACCGATGTCGGCGTCAACAAGGCCACAGCCAGGCTGTTCCCGGTCGCCAATACCCCGGCAGCGATCCATGCCCTGGGTGTCGAAGGACTGTCGGAGTACATCAAGACCATCGGTCTGTACAACAGCAAGGCAAAAAACGTGATCGAAACCTGCCGCCTGCTGGTCGAGCGCCACGCAGGTGAAGTGCCACAAACCCGCGAAGAGCTGGAAGCACTGCCCGGCGTCGGCCGCAAAACCGCCAATGTGGTACTCAATACGGCATTCCGTCAGCTGACCATGGCCGTCGACACGCATATTTTCAGGGTCAGCAACCGGACTGGCATTGCTCCCGGCAAGAATGTGATTGAAGTCGAGAAAAAGCTGATGAAATTCGTGCCCCGGGAGTACCTGCTCGACTCCCATCACTGGCTGATCCTTCACGGCCGCTACGTTTGCCTGGCCCGCAAGCCCCGATGCGGGAGCTGCCGGATCGAGGACTTGTGCGAATACAAGCACAAAACCTCCGACGATTGAGGCGCTATTAGGTTTATTGAATTGTCGATTGAAAAAATCTTTTTTACCCGCCGGGAGATTGTCGATATAAGGAGCGCCAAAGGCCTTCTTAGCCTGGAGTAACTAAATGAGTACTGGCAAAGAGCAATTGGACGTAGAAGACGACTTCACCACCGCCGAAACCGATGATGCTGAGCCGGTGGTTGAAGCAGCGAAAACTAATCTGAGCAAACGCCGCACCATCGACAATCTGCTGGAGGAGCGCCGACTGCAAAAGCAATTGGCCGATTACGATTTTGACTTATGACACCTGAGAGCCTCCCGAAACGGAGGCTTTTTTTTAAGTGCCATACTCTGGTGGACGCCCCTTGTCGCACAATTACGTCATCACACCAGACCATTGCGTTGTGCCAACTCGATCAAATCGACCAGAGACCTCGCATTCAGTTTGAGCAACAGGCGGGTCTTGTAAGTACTGACTGTTTTATTGCTGAGAAACATTCCATCGGCAATCTCTTTATTGGTCTTTCCTCGGGCCAACTGTTGCAGGACCATCATTTCCCGCCCCGACAATCGATCAACCATATCGGCCTCGCTGGCGTTCCCCAAACTGCAACGCACGGTATGCAAGGCTTGATTAGGAAAGTAACTGTAGCCTGACAACACGGCCTTTATCGCACTGAGCAACTCCGTCAGGTCTTGTTGCTTGCAGACATAACCGGCCGCACCGGATTGCATGCAACGCATTGAAAAATGCCCCGGCGCCTGGGAAGTCAGGATCAGAACTTTCATCGGCATTGAGGTCGAAGACAAACGCGCAATGACTTCCAACCCGTCCAGCTTCGGAATCCCGATATCCAGAATGACAATATCCGGCATAAGTTCACGGGCCAGTTGCAGTGCATCCACACCATTATCGGTTTCTGCAATAACTTCGTAGCCATGACGTTCCATTAGCATACGTACCGCAAGACGAATGACGGGGTGATCATCCACGATCAGCACTTTATTCATGGGCAAGTCCAATTTTCGCTGTTCGAATTTTTAGAGCCCGCACAATAGCCTAGTCGTTTCACCCATGGCATGTCGCCCCTCCCAGCCACCCACACCAAGAGACATCCCCTACAAACAACACGGATTCCTCCTACAAAAATCCCTCGAACGGAATGAGTTGAAAACTGTGTCAGCGTCAGTGTGTCGCACTTTCCAGCCGTCACCTCTATCGATTTACGACCAAAATTTTCCGAGAGCCCGCCTGAGCGGTCGCGCCCTGACAAACATAAGCCTCTACCCCCTGTTAAAACGTAACTGATATTTTCGCACTAAACATTCACACCAGAAATATCACACATCAGGCATCCAATTACTCTTACAGCAAATAATATTTTTTGAGCAATCATTAAAGCACCACCAACACCCAAAGAACCGAAGAAAACACAACGACCACTACATAAAACCACTCGAAAAAGACAATAGAGCATGAATATGGAACATAATAAAAAACGAATCACCAACCCGATGACAATTATCGCGATATTCGCAGCACTCTCTGAGACATCGGCAGCCATTTCTCTACCCTTCCTCGACCAAGAGGAAAGAGAACTCTATGTCTGGTTTCTGATCAGCTTTCCGTTTTATTTACTTTTGCTTTTTTTCGTGACACTCAACTTCAACTACAAATCCCTTTATGCGCCCTCCGACTTTGAAAAAGGAAAACACTTCATGAGGGTCATGGATGTTGCCGGGCGGCCGGAAAAAAAAGCGTCCGGGAAGTCCTCTGGGAGTTCCGCTCTGGAAACGTCGACGAATGACCGGCGGTCAGCTCGGACGCCCTGCGGCGCACAGGGCCCACCAACGGAAATTGGCCTGCAAAGCACCGTATTTGTTCAGCATCGACTTCAGTTACCGGAGTTTATAAAAGACCTGTACATCGTGGATGCACGCTGGATGAGCAAGGAGGTCGAGTTTGGAGCGCTGCTGGAAAACCTCCAGAGGCCACGGGAAAAGACGGCGTACGTGATTCTGTTTGTCACCTGTGCCGTTTCGGAGACTTTACTGAAAGCCAGTGCGCTTAAATATTCAAAGCAGGCCAGGAAGCGCTGTGCCGCCTTTTATGTTGCCTACAATCTGGACTCGCACAGGTTGTCGGTCATTGATCAGGCCGGGCAACCGGCAAACAACAATGTGTAGTACAGGTCAGACCATTGGAAGGAGGAAAACAGGAAATCATCAGCGCAAACGAAAACACCCGACAACGTAGCAACTGGCGTCACACCCCGTTTTCAGGTACCTGACCTCATCGAGGACGAGGTCAGGTATCCATCACGATCTCAAAGGTCTCAGAACAGCTTCCGGCCTTTATTCGCCGCAATGCGCATGCGCAAGGCGTTGAGCTTGATGAAGCCCGCCGCATCCGCCTGGTTGTACGCGCCGCCATCTTCTTCAAAGGTCGCGATGTTGGCGTCGAACAGCGAGTCGTCGGACTTGCGGCCAGTGACGATCACATTGCCCTTGTACAGTTTCAGGCGCACAACGCCGTTCACGTTGACCTGGGACGCATCGATCATCTGTTGCAGCATCAGACGCTCAGGGCTCCACCAGTAGCCGGTGTAGATCAGGCTGGCGTACTTGGGCATCAGCTCGTCTTTGAGGTGCGCCACTTCGCGGTCCAGGGTGATCGATTCGATCGCACGGTGGGCGCGCAGCATGATGGTGCCGCCCGGGGTTTCGTAGCAGCCGCGGGACTTCATGCCCACATAGCGGTTCTCGACGATGTCGAGACGGCCGATACCATGTTCGCCACCGATACGGTTCAGCGTTGCCAACACGGTGGCCGGAGTCATTTCGACGCCGTCCAGCGCGACGATGTCGCCGTTGCGGTAGGTCAGTTCCAGGTACTGCGGCTTGTCTGGAGCGTTTTCCGGGGAAACGGTCCAGCGCCACATGTCTTCTTCGTGCTCGGTCCAGGTGTCTTCCAGCACGCCGCCTTCATAGGAGATGTGCAGCAGGTTGGCATCCATGGAGTACGGGGATTTCTTCTTGCCGTGGCGTTCGATCGGGATCGCGTGCTTATCGGCGTAATCCATCAGCTTTTCACGGGACAGCAGGTCCCATTCGCGCCAAGGGGCAATCACTTTCACACCTGGCTTCAAGGCGTAGGCACCGAGTTCGAATCGAACCTGGTCGTTACCCTTGCCGGTGGCGCCATGGGAAATGGCGTCAGCGCCGGTTTCGTTGGCGATTTCGATCAGGCGCTTGGCGATCAGCGGACGAGCGATGGAAGTACCCAGCAGGTACTCGCCCTCGTAAACGGTGTTGGCGCGGAACATCGGGAAAACGAAATCGCGCACGAACTCTTCGCGCAAGTCATCGATGTAGATCTCTTTGACGCCCATGGCCTGCGCCTTGGCGCGTGCCGGTTCGACCTCTTCGCCCTGACCCAGGTCAGCGGTGAAGGTCACCACTTCACAGTTATAAGTATCCTGCAGCCACTTGAGGATCACCGAAGTGTCCAGGCCGCCGGAATACGCCAGAACGACCTTGTTTACGTCCGCCATGCCATCACTCCACGGGATTCTACGGAAAGCCGGGAAGTCTACCGCTCATGCAGAATAATTTACAGTGGCGCGACAGCTTATGACGACGAAGCGACAGATTCTGTCGAGAGCGCGACGATGACCGGAGAGTCAGGAAGTTGCCGAGATGGCCGCTTTCGTCGCTTGTGGGGCGACTTGTTCCGTAGATGCTCCGCGCTCCAGGCGTACCGCTACCCGACGGTTCTTCGCACGGTTGGTGTTGCTGGTATTAGGCGCCAACGGATAACGTTCGCCATGGAAACGCACAGTGATTTGCGACTCCTGGATGCCGTTGGCCTTGAAGAAATCCATCACTGCCAGGGCTCGGCGCCGCGACAGGTCGCGGTTGGTCAGGCGGTTGCCGCTGTTGTCGGAGTGACCGTCGAGTTCGATGTGATTGACCGTCGGATCGGCCTTCATGTACTCCAGCATCACCTGCAACTTGGCCTTCGCGGCGCTGTCGAGTTCGATTCCGCCGCCGGGGAAGCCGATTTCGGATCGCTTCACCTGTTCGAAGTTCTGCGGCAACAGTTTGGCCACGCAGCTTTGATAATCGGCAAACGCCTTGGTGAACCTGACCGGCAGCAAGCGCACTTCCGACACCCGGCCATCCCCCGAAGAATGGCGAACCACCGGGCTGCGACCGTCCATCAGTCCGCTGATCAGGCGCCCGGCCTGAACCTGTGAACTGTTGAACAACACGTTGCCGCTGCCGATTCTCACCGTTCCCAGGTTGATATCGTCACGCCCCGGTTGCCACGGTGCCGCAGCGGCCAGCAAGGTCGCCGAGCCCCCGCCCATCATCGGGTTATAGGCTTTCAGACGAAACGTTGCCTGCTCACCGGCCTTGCGCACGAACTCGCCCGAACCGAAGTCGGTAATCGGCTGAGTCAGGCGGCATTCGAACTTGTCACCTTCGACCGTCCACTCAATGCTCTCCAGACGAGTCTGGAAAGTGAGCGCCATCGCGGGAAGGCTGGCAAACACACTGAGCAAGGCTAAATAACGCTGGCGCACGGGAGGCTCCACTGGCTTCTACAACAAAAAGACCGACACACACATGTTTACGGCATACCTGTTGGATATCGGAAGCTTCCTGCAAAACTTGATAGCGAGTGCCTGCAAGAGTCTTTTCCGGTAGCATTCCCTTGAGTTTGACCCGCCTGGAATCCCCTCATGTCCGACCGCCTGACCCTGCTGCGTCCCGACGACTGGCACATTCATCTTCGAGATGGTGCCGTGTTGACCAATACCGTCGCGGATGTCGCGCGCACCTTTGGCCGCGCGATCATCATGCCCAACCTGGTTCCACCAGTGCGCAACGCGGCCGAAGCCGACGGCTATCGCCAGCGGATTCTCGCTGCCCGCCCGGCCGGCAGCCTGTTCGAGCCACTGATGGTCCTGTACCTGACCGACCGCACCCAGCCCGAAGAAATTCGCGAGGCCAAGGCCAGCGGATTCATTCACGCCGCCAAGCTGTACCCGGCCGGCGCGACTACCAACTCGGATTCTGGCGTCACCAGCATCGACAAGATCTTTCCTGCACTCGAGGCCATGGCCGAAGTCGGGATGCCGTTGTTGATTCACGGTGAAGTCACCCGAGGCGATGTCGACGTTTTCGATCGCGAAAAAATCTTCATCGACGAGCACATGCGTCGTGTGGTCGAGCGTTTCCCGACCCTCAAAGTGGTGTTCGAACACATCACCACCGCGGACGCCGTGCAGTTCGTCAACTCGGCTTCGGCCAACGTCGGCGCGACCATCACGGCTCACCACCTGCTGTACAACCGCAACCACATGCTGGTGGGCGGGATTCGGCCGCACTTTTATTGCCTGCCGATCCTCAAGCGCAATACGCACCAGGAAGCCCTGCTCGACGCCGCCACCAGCGGCAGCGACAAGTTCTTCCTCGGCACCGACTCGGCGCCCCACGCCCAGCACGCCAAGGAAGCGGCCTGCGGCTGCGCCGGTTGCTACACAGCCTTTGCTGCCATCGAGATGTATGCCGAAGCCTTTGAACAGCGCAACGCGCTGGACAAGCTCGAAGCCTTCGCCAGCCTCAACGGCCCGCGGTTCTATGGTCTGCCGGCCAACACCGATCGCATCACCCTGGTCCGCGAAGAATGGACCGCCCCGACCAGCCTGCCATTTGGCGAGCTGACCGTTATCCCGCTGCGCGCCGGTGAAAAACTGCGCTGGCGCCTGCTGGAGGAACACGCGTGAGTGAAGACCATTTCGACGACGAACTGGAAGGCAATGGCGGCGGAGGCGGTCCTCGTCATCCAATGGCTGCCAGGTTCCGTGGTTACCTGCCAGTTGTCGTCGACGTAGAAACCGGTGGCTTCAACTCAGCCACCGATGCCCTGCTGGAGATCGCCGCGACCACCATCGCCATGGATGAAAAGGGTTTTGTTTACCCGGATCACACCTACTTTTTCCGTGTCGAGCCGTTCGAAGGCGCGAACATCGAAGCGGCCGCCCTGGAGTTCACCGGGATCAAGCTCGATCACCCGCTGCGCATGGCCGTGAGTGAAGAGTCTGCCCTGAACGATATCTTCCGCGGCGTGCGCAAGGCCCTCAAGGCCAATGGTTGCAAACGGGCGATCCTGGTCGGGCATAACAGCAGCTTCGACCTGGGCTTTCTGAATGCAGCGGTTGCGCGCCTGGACATGAAGCGCAATCCGTTCCATCCGTTCTCCAGTTTCGATACCGCAACGCTCGCGGGCCTGGCCTACGGTCAAACCGTGCTGGCCAAGGCTTGCCAGGCAGCGGACATCGACTTCGATGGTCGCGAGGCTCACTCGGCCCGTTACGACACCGAGAAGACCGCTGAACTGTTCTGCGGCATCGTCAATCGCTGGAAGCAAATGGGCGGTTGGGAAGATTTCGACGATTGATGCTGTTGGCTCTTTGTGGGAGCGAGCCTGCTCGCGATGGACTAGAGAACACTGCGGGGTGTCAGGCTCCCAGCGTCATCGTTGACGACCATCGTCGGAACGCCGCCCGGAGCAGGCTCGCTCCTACAGTGACCAGAAATCCCGCCCATAAAAAAACCGGCCTCGAAGGCCGGTTTTTTTGTACCTGCTTTTTATAGCTGGAGCGTGCGCCTTACAGAGCAGCAGCGTGCTCGGTCAGGTAAGCCGCAACGCCTTCTGGCGAAGCGTTCATGCCTTTGTCGCCTTTTTTCCAGTTGGCAGGGCAGACTTCGCCGTGCTCTTCGTGGAATTGCAGAGCGTCGACCAGACGCAGCAGCTCTTCCATGTTACGGCCCAGCGGCAGGTCGTTGATGATCTGCGAACGGACAACGCCTTTGTTGTCGATCAGGAACGCGCCACGGAAAGCCACGCCGTCAGCGGACTGAACGTCATAGGCTTTCATGATTTCCTGCTTGATGTCGGCAGCCATGGTGTAGCGAACTTCGCCGATACCGCCATTGTTGACCGGGGTGTTGCGCCAGGCGTTGTGGGTGAAGTGCGAGTCGATCGACACAGCGACCACTTCAACGTTACGCGCCTTGAACTCGGACATGCGGTTGTCCAGAGCGATCAGCTCGGACGGGCAAACGAAGGTGAAGTCCAGTGGGTAGAAGAACACCAGGCCGTATTTGCCTTTGATCGCCGAAGACAGGGTGAAGCTGTCAACGATCTCGCCATTGCCGAGTACGGCCGGTACGGTGAAGTCAGGGGCTTGTTTGCCTACGAGTACGCTCATTGGATATCTCCTGGTGTAATAGCGTGAGAAACAGGGTTCGTATCAGCCTGCCACCCTGAGGCGACAGCCCTGTGACACGATCCCCGGTCGCAAAAGACCGGTCATCATACACCGCGTGTTTGAGCTGGATTAGCTGTTTTTTCCCGGTACGATGAAATCCTCATCGGTTTTGTATCACCGATTCGCCAGACAGACCGTTCGTCAGCCATCCCCGTTTATGACGGAAAGTGCACTGAAACCACTTTGACAATCATTCTCGTTAACATTAAGATCCATCGCAATTGAGTCACAATCAGCGACGGTCCTTCCTTATGTATGTTTGCCTCTGCACTGGCGTCACCGACGGTCAAATCCGCGATGCGATCTATGAAGGATGCTGCAGCTACAAGGAAGTCCGAGTGGCCACCGGCGTTGCCAGTCAATGCGGCAAATGTGCCTGCCTCGCCAAGGAAGTGGTCCGCGAGACCCTGACCAAACTGCAAACGGCTCAGGCTGCAATTCCTTTTCCAGCGGAATTTACCGCGGCTTAAATATCGAATTTCAAAGAACCGGACATATGTCCGGTTTTTTTATGTCTCAAAATCAACTAGTTATGCTCTAGACGCGGAACACAAACATTCTTATTCCGATTAATTTTCATTTAAGTTTCAATAACTTAGGTTTGACACTCTTAAATACGCAGCTCAAACTCTGCCCTATTGACAGCTAATAAAGGGCAGGACCCCATCATGAAAGGCGACGTTACAGTCATCCAGCATCTCAACAAGATCCTCGCCAATGAGCTGGTCGCGATCAATCAATACTTCCTGCATGCGCGCATGTATGAAGATTGGGGCCTGAACAAGCTCGGCAAGCACGAGTACCACGAATCCATCGACGAGATGAAGCACGCGGACAAGCTGATCAAGCGCATTCTGTTCCTTGAAGGCCTGCCGAACGTCCAGGACCTGGGCAAGCTGCACATCGGCGAACACACCAAGGAAATGCTCGAGTGCGACCTGCGTATCGAACGCATCGGTCACGCTGATCTCAAAGTGGCTATCGCTCATTGCGAAACAGTTGGCGACTTCGGTAGCCGTGAGCTGCTTGAAGATATCCTCGAGTCCGAAGAAGAACATATTGACTGGCTGGAAACCCAGTTGGGCCTGATCGAAAAAATCGGACTCGAGAACTATCTGCAATCGCAGATGGGCGACGACGAGTAAGTTCTACGTCGTTAATCTCGATGCATTAAAAAGCCCCGCCCTCTTTCGAGGAGCGGGGCTTTTTATTGCCCGGATGTAGGAGCGAGCTTGCTCGCGAGAATCGCGAACGTTAACGCGTAAAACCAGATACCCAGCGGGGCTTTGGTTTTTTCGCGAGCAAGCTCGCTCCTACAGGTGCCAGTCAGGCTTCAGTCTTGGCAGCGGCCTTGGCGGCGGCTTCCTTGATCAGTTTCTCCAGCGAACCGTCAGCAGCCATCTCAGTCATGATGTCGCTACCGCCGACCAGCTCACCGGCGACCCACAGCTGTGGGAAGGTTGGCCAGTTGGCGTATTTTGGCAGGTTGGCGCGGATTTCCGGGTTCTGCAGGATGTCCACGTACGCAAACTTTTCGCCACACGCCATCACGGCCTGCGCGGCCTTCGCAGAGAAGCCGCACTGCGGGGCATTCGGCGAGCCTTTCATGTAAAGCAGAATGGTGTTGTTGGCAATCTGCTCTTTAATCGTTTCGATGATATCCATGGAGCACCTCGGCTGAACTTTCCGACTCATGGGTCGGCACGGTGGCGCATTGTAACGGAAAGCCGAGCGCCCTGCTCGGTCTCTCCGTCAGTCTGATTCAAGCCGCCGAAACTGTCACCGGCACGCCATTGAGCGCGGCATTTCCCGACAGTTCGTCAAGCCGGCATTCGTCAGTCAGGTCGTTGGCGCTCGAGCCCGGCTGACTGCTGGCAATCGACATTTGCACGCCCGGCCGCGCATGGCCCCAGCCATGAGGCAGGCTGACCACGCCCTTCATCATGTCCAGACTGCCAAGCACTTCGACCTCAATCACACCCACCCGTGAACTGACTCGCACACGTTGCCCGTCACTGAGCCCGCGACTGGCCAGGTCGTCCGGATGCATCAGTAACTGATGACGCGGCTTGCCCTTCACCAACCGATGATAATTATGCATCCATGAGTTGTTGCTGCGCACATGCCGGCGGCCAATCATCAACAACTCATCGGCGGCCGGTGGCTGCAAGACTGCGAAGCGCGCCAGGTCCGCAAGAATCACCACAGGAGCAGCCTGGATGCGTTGATTGGCGGTCTTCAGGCGTGGTGCCAGGTTAGGCTTGAGCGCTCCCAGATCAACGCCATGGGGGTGATCGAACAAGGTCGCCAGCGACAGCTTGTGCTCTGACGTGTCGCCGTACATCCCCATGCGCAGGCCGCGATCGATCATTTGCGCCGGGGTGATGGTGGGCTTCAATTCTTTGCCGGTCCTGGCGGCAAATGCCTTGGCCAGCCCGACGAAAATCTCCCAGTCGTGCAATGCACCTTCGGGTTTGGCAAGGATTGCGCGGTTGAAACGGCTGACGTTGCGCACCGCAAACAGGTTGAAGGTGGTGTCGTAATGGTCGTTTTCCAGTGCCGATGTGGATGGCAGGATCAGGTCGGCGTAACGCGTGGTTTCATTGATGTACAGGTCGATACTGACCATGAACTCCAGTCCGTCCAGCGCCTGCTCGAGCTTTCGGCCATTGGGCGTGGACAGCACCGGATTGCCTGCCACAGTGATCAGCGCCCGGACTTGCCCTACCCCTTCGGTGAGCATCTCTTCGGCCAGCGCCGACACCGGTAACTCTCCGGCGTATTCCGGGCGCCCGGAAACCCGGCTCTGCCACAGATTGAAATGCCCGCCAGAGGTCGACGCCACCAGGTCCACCGCCGGCTCGGTGCACAAGGCGCCCCCCACGCGATCGAGGTTGCCGGTGACCAGGTTGATCAACTGCACCACCCAGTGGCACAGCGTACCGAAGGCCTGGGTCGAGACGCCCATGCGGCCATAGCAGACTGCACTCGGTGCCGCGGCAAAGTCCCGCGCCAATTGGCGGATCTGTTCGGCCGGTACGGCGCACAACGGGCTCATGGCTTCGGCGGTGAACCGCGCGACGGCATCCCGCACGTCCTCCAGACCGTCTACCGGCAGATGGCTGTCGCGGGTCAGACCTTCAGCGAACAAGGTATTGAGCAGCCCGAACAACAGCGCAGCATCACCGCCCGGGCGCACGAACAGATGCTGATCGGCAATTGCCGCCGTTTCACTACGGCGCGGGTCGACCACCACCACCTTGCCACCCCGGGCCTGTATCGCCTTCAAGCGTTTTTCCACATCCGGCACGGTCATGATGCTGCCGTTCGRAGCCAGTGGGTTGCCGCCCAGGATCAGCATGAAATCGGTGTGATCGATGTCCGCAATAGGCAGCAACAACCCGTGGCCGTACATCAAATGACTGGTCAGGTGATGGGGTAATTGATCGACCGAGGTGGCGGAAAACCGGTTGCGGGTTTTCAGCAGGCCGAGGAAGTAATTGCTGTGGGTCATCAGCCCGTAATTGTGCACGCTGGGGTTGCCTTGATAGACCGCCACGGCGTTTTGCCCGTGACGTTCCTGAATGGCGGCGAGGCGTTCGGCGACCAGATTGAATGCCGCTTCCCACTCGATGGGCTGCCACTCATTGCCCACCCGCTGCATCGGCTGGTGCAGGCGATCCGGATCGTTCTGAATGTCTTGCAACGCCACGGCCTTGGGGCAGATGTGCCCACGACTGAACGTGTCCTGGGGGTCGCCCTTGATCGAAGTGATCTGGACGTTTCCGCCTTCGACCTCGGTGGTTTCGATGGTCAGGCCACAGATGGCTTCACACAAATGGCACGCACGGTGATGGAGAGTCTTGGTCATGGCCAGTCTCTGTCTTGTTATGGGCGGGCAACGTTGGCCGCGGAAACAAAACTATGGCGCCAGACCCGCCGCCACGCCAGCGACGTGCGTCTTGTGAATCGGTGGATATCAGGCCAGCCGATGGCCACCGGAGTTCAGTTCGAAGGTAGCCCGGGTGGCGCCTGCAGCTGAATTTCCTGAAGAGTTTCAATCGGCTCGTGGGGGCCGTTCGTCGAGCCCGGTACTGATGAATGACAGGTCAGAAACCGACTGTCAGCGTACCATTGCCGCCCCGCTTGATTGCCAAGCCCCGAGAGGCCGGTGTACAAATGGGTCGCTGCTATCAGGAAACAGGCTTCAAAAGCGCTACCTCGGTGAACCCGTAGCACCTCTGAAACTCCCTAAAAACTGTAGCCCTATTGGTAAGACGCGACATTTAATTATAAGATCGCGCCTTCCCCTATTTCGTCGCCCCGTGCGGCTTACGCCGCAGGTCTCGCCCGTTGTTCCGTTAAACAAGGCTTTGAGCATCTGCGGTTTGTAGCAAAAAGGTAGTCAATGATGAGCGCAAGGCACTTTCTCTCCCTGATGGATTGCACGCCCGAAGAGCTGGTCAGCGTGATCCGTCGAGGCGTTGAGCTCAAGGACCTGCGTAACCGCGGCGTACTGTTCGAGCCTCTGAAAAACCGCGTCCTGGGGATGATTTTCGAGAAATCATCGACCCGCACCCGGATCTCCTTCGAGGCTGGCATGATCCAGCTCGGCGGCCAGGCGATCTTCCTGTCGCCACGCGACACCCAACTGGGCCGTGGCGAGCCGATCGGCGATTGCGCCATCGTCATGTCGAGCATGCTCGACGCAGTGATGATCCGTACCTTTGCCCACAGCAACCTGACCGAATTCGCCGCCAACTCCCGCGTACCGGTAATCAACGGTCTGTCCGATGACCTGCACCCGTGCCAGTTGCTGGCGGACATGCAGACCTTCCTCGAACACCGCGGCTCCATCCAGGGCAAGACCGTGGCCTGGATCGGCGACGGCAACAACATGTGCAACAGTTATATAGAAGCGGCGATCCAGTTCGACTTCCAGTTGCGCGTGGCCTGCCCGGAAGGCTACGAGCCCAATCCTGAATTCGTGGCCAAGGCCGGCGATCGGGTCTCCATCGTTCGCGACCCGAAAGAAGCCGTGCGCGGTGCACACCTGGTGAGCACCGACGTCTGGACCTCCATGGGTCAGGAAGAAGAAACCGCCAAGCGTCTGAAGCTGTTCGCACCGTACCAGGTCAACCGCGCCCTGCTTGACCTGGCCGCTGAAGACGTACTGTTCATGCATTGCCTGCCGGCGCACCGCGGCGAAGAAATCAGCGTCGACCTGCTCGACGACAAACGTTCGGTGGCCTGGGATCAAGCCGAAAACCGCCTGCACGCGCAAAAGGCCTTGCTCGAGTTTCTCGTCGAACCGGCGTACCACCACGCATGAGCCAGCCTTTACTGCTTAACCTGCGCAACCTCGCCTGCGGCTATCAGGACCAGCGTGTAGTACAGAACCTGAACCTGCATCTGAACGCTGGTGACATCGGTTGCCTGCTCGGCTCTTCGGGCTGCGGCAAGACCACCACACTACGGGCGATTGCCGGCTTTGAACCGGTACATGAAGGCGAAATCCAGCTGGCGGGCGAAACCATCTCCAGCGCCGGCTTCACCCTTGCTCCGGAGAAACGTCGCATTGGCATGGTGTTCCAGGACTACGCGCTGTTTCCGCATTTGAGCGTGGCCGACAACATCGCCTTCGGCATTCGCAAGCATCCGCAAAAGGATCGCGTTACCGAAGAACTGCTGGAACTGGTCAACCTGAAGAACCTCGGCAAGCGCTTCCCCCACGAGCTTTCAGGTGGCCAGCAGCAACGCGTCGCCCTGGCCCGCGCACTGGCGCCAGATCCGCAATTGCTGTTGCTCGACGAGCCGTTCTCCAACCTCGATGGTGAATTGCGCCGCAAGCTCAGCCACGAAGTACGCGACATCCTCAAGGCCCGAGGCACCAGCGCGATCCTGGTGACTCACGACCAGGAAGAAGCCTTCGCAGTCAGTGACCACGTTGGCGTGTTCAAGGAAGGTCGCCTGGAACAGTGGGATACGCCCTACAACCTGTATCACGAACCGCTGACACCCTTCGTGGCGAGTTTCATCGGCCAGGGCTATTTCATTCGCGGTCAGTTGAGCAGCCCGGAATCGGTGCAAACCGAGCTCGGCGAATTGCGCGGCAACCGGGCCTACACCTGGCCGGTAGGCGGTGCCGTGGACGTGCTGCTGCGTCCGGACGACATCGTGTACGCGCCGGACAGCGCACTGAAGGCGCGAATTGCCGGTAAGACGTTCCTGGGTGCGTCGACCCTGTATCGCTTGCAGCTGCCGACAGGCGCACAGCTGGAATCAATCTTCCCGAGCCATGTCGATCGCCAGGTTGGGGCGGATGTGGGTATTCGTGTCGCGGCTGAACACCTGGTGCTGTTCCAGGCGTCCGGCAGCACGGCGGCGCAGATTCCCGCTGTTGAACCAGGTGTCCGGCGTTACAGCACCGCTAGCTAAACAACACAATCCCTGTGGGAGCGAGCTTGCTCCGGGCGGCGTTCCGACGATGGCGTTGGATCAGTCAACACCTCTGTTGAATGTGATACCGCTATCGCGAGCAGGCTCGCTCCTACAGTGGTTTTGGATCAGCCCAACATCAGCGTCCCGCTCGCCACGAGCGTCGCATTTCCGCCGATCTTCACTCGATCGCCTTCCAGTCGACAGAACAATTCCCCACCCCGCGCCGAACGCTGAAAAGCCGTCAGGTTCGACTTGTCCAAGCGTTTCGACCAGTACGGGATCAGGAGGCAATGGGTCGATCCGGTCACCGGGTCTTCATTGATGCCGATTGCCGGTGCGAAATAGCGAGAGATGAAATCGTGCTGACTGCCTCGGGCCGTCACGATGGCGCCCAGCCATGGCAATTTCGCCAGGGCAACCATGTCCGGCTTGCAGTCGAGCACGTCCTGCTCGGATTCAAGCACCACGAACAGCTCGTTTGAGCCAAGTACCTCCAGGGCTTTCACACCCAGTGCACGTTCGGCAGCCAGAATGTCGCTCACTTGCGTCGGCACGATGGCCGGAAAGTCCAGCCACAACCGCCCACCTTCACGGGTCACGCTCAACGGTCCGGATTTGCAGGTGAAGTCCAGTCGCTCGACGGGCTCTTTATAGATCTCAAACAACACATAGGCGCTAGCCAGCGTCGCGTGACCACACAATGGCACCTCGGTGGTCGGCGTAAACCAGCGGATGTGCCAGCCCTGCCCTTCGCGCACGACAAACGCCGTTTCGGCGAGGTTGTGCTCGGCGGCTATCTTTTGCATCAATTCATCGGCGAGCCAGGTATCGAGCCGATAGACCATTGCCGGGTTACCACTGAACGGCTGATTGCTGAACGCGTCGACCTGATGAAACTCAAGCTGCATAACCTTCTCCCTTGGTTTGTCCGCTGAGCATGCAGCGCCGACCGAACGAGCGCCAGTGACAGAGCGGGCAGATTTTCACCATACAGCACTGCACCTGCTTCGAAGCTCACGCACGGCCGATATCGGCAAACTTCGCCTGGGTGTGTTCAGCCAGCACCGCCGGTGCCAGCTCGACTTCCAGCCCACGTCGGCCCGCACTGACAAAAATGCTGGCGAAGGGCTGGGCCGAATTATCAATGAAGGTACGCAAACGCTTTTTCTGCCCCAGCGGACTGATCCCGCCCAACAGATAGCCGGTAGAGCGCTGCGCTGCCGCCGGGTCGGCCATTTCGACCTTTTTCACCCCCGCGGCGTGGGCCAGCCCTTTCAAGTCCAGGCTGCCGATAACGGGCACCACAGCCACCAGCAGCTCGCCCTTTTCGCTGGCCGCCAGCAAGGTCTTGAACACCTGCGCCGGATCGAGCCCGAGTTTTTCCGCCGCTTCCAGCCCGTAGGAGGCGGCCTTGGGATCATGTTCGTAACTGTGTACGCGATGTTCGGCCCGAACCTTTTTCAACAAATCCAATGCGGGGGTCATGACAGCTCCAGACTGGGCGGCAGAAGAAAAATACTGCGCCCGATTCTAGGACATTGATCATTAAAAGGCTCTACAGCGGCGCATCCATAACGCCATTGCCTGGCCATCCCATTCCCCAATGACTCACCCATTCATGCAACAAATAGTTTTTTTGTGACCGACGGTTCACTTTCGACCTTTGACAGCAGCGTTTCTTGTCTATATTTTTTCGTTTCTGAAACTGCACGAAACGTCCTACCGCTGCACCCAGCAGTAAACCGCGACTAGGATGGGGATCCTGTCTCGCTGAAAACCGCGCTCCGACCATGATGGAAAAGAGCGCCAGACAACAAAAAAAATGAGGTTTCAATGACAACTGCTTTACAACAACCGTCGCTCTCGAGCCAATGCATGGCCGAGTTTCTGGGTACGGCGCTACTGATTTTTTTTGGTACAGGTTGTGTTGCCGCGCTCAAAGTCGCGGGTGCCAGTTTTGGTTTGTGGGAAATCAGCATTATCTGGGGCGTCGGCGTCAGCATGGCGATCTACCTCACCGCCGGGGTTTCCGGAGCTCATCTGAACCCTGCCGTCAGCATTGCCCTGAGCATTTTCGCGGACTTCGAAAAACGTAAATTGCCTTTCTATGTACTCGCCCAGGTGGCGGGTGCCTTCTGTGGAGCGTTGCTGGTCTACACCCTCTACAGCAATCTATTCTTCGAATTCGAACAAACGCACCACATGGTTCGCGGCACTCAAGCCAGCCTCGAATTGGCCTCTGTGTTCTCCACCTTCCCGAATCCTGTGCTGACCACCGCCCAGGCATTTCTGGTCGAGGTGATCATCACGGCCATCCTGATGGGCGTGATCATGTCCCTGACCGATGACAACAATGGCCTGCCCAAAGGCCCGTTGGCACCGCTGCTGATCGGCCTGCTGATTGCGGTGATCGGTAGCTCGATGGGACCGCTGACCGGTTTTGCCATGAACCCTGCGCGGGACTTCGGCCCTAAACTGATGACTTTCTTCGCTGGCTGGGGTGAAATTTCCTTCACCGGCGGACGCGATATTCCGTATTTCCTGATTCCTGTTTTTGCACCGATTGTCGGTGCCTGCCTCGGCGCCGCCGCCTATCGCGGGCTGATTGCCCGCCATCTGCACGGCGCCGTACCTGCTACAAAGGATGCAACAGCTGCCATTGACGGCAAACCCAGAACTTCTTGATACCGTTGGCGCGTGCCCCTGCCCTTTGATCACGCGCCAGACCTCACTCCCTCATTCCGTCCAAGGCAATCGACATGACCGACACACAGAATAAGAACTACATCATTGCCCTCGATCAGGGTACGACCAGCTCCCGCGCGATCATTTTCGACCGCGACGCGAACGTGGTCTGCACCGCCCAACGGGAGTTCRCTCAGCATTACCCGCAAGCAGGCTGGGTCGAACACGATCCGATGGAAATCTTCGCCACCCAGAGCGCCGTGATGGTCGAGGCCCTGGCGCAAGCCGGCCTGCACCACGACCAGGTAGCAGCCATCGGCATCACCAACCAGCGCGAAACCACCGTGGTCTGGGACAAGAACACCGGCCGCCCGATCTACAACGCAATCGTCTGGCAATGCCGACGCAGCACCGAGATCTGCCAGCAACTCAAGCGCGATGGCCACGAGCAATACATCAGCGACACCACAGGTCTGGTCACCGACCCGTACTTCTCCGGCACCAAGCTCAAGTGGATCCTCGACAACGTCGAAGGCAGCCGCGAACGCGCGCGCAACGGTGAGCTGCTGTTCGGCACTGTCGACAGCTGGCTGATCTGGAAATTTACCGGCGGCAAGGTGCATGTCACCGACTACACCAACGCTTCGCGCACCATGCTCTTCAACATCCACACCCTGGAGTGGGACGCGAAGATGCTGGAAGTCCTCGACATCCCGCGTGAGATGCTCCCGCAAGTCAAATCGTCGTCCGAGATCTACGGCCACACCAAAAGCGGCATCGCCATCGGCGGCATTGCCGGTGACCAGCAAGCCGCTCTGTTCGGCCAGATGTGTGTCGAGCCAGGCCAGGCGAAAAACACCTACGGCACTGGCTGCTTCTTGCTGATGAACACTGGCGACAAAGCCGTGAAATCCCGACACGGCATGCTGACCACCATCGCCTGCGGCCCGCGTGGCGAAGTGGCCTATGCCCTGGAAGGTGCGGTGTTCAACGGCGGCTCCACGGTGCAGTGGCTGCGTGACGAACTGAAGATCATCAACGACGCCCACGACACCGAATACTTCGCCAACAAGGTCAAGGACAGCAACGGCGTGTACCTGGTGCCGGCCTTCACCGGTCTTGGCGCTCCCTACTGGGATCCGTACGCCCGTGGCGCATTGTTCGGCCTGACCCGCGGCGTACGCGTGGATCACATCATTCGTGCCGCACTGGAGTCGATTGCCTACCAGACCCGAGACGTGCTCGACGCCATGCAACAGGACTCCGGCGAACGCCTCAAGGCCCTGCGTGTGGATGGCGGCGCGGTGGCCAACAACTTCCTCATGCAGTTCCAGGCCGACATCCTCGGCACACAGGTCGAGCGTCCGCAAATGCGCGAAACCACGGCACTGGGTGCGGCTTACCTGGCAGGCCTGGCCTGTGGCTTCTGGGGTAGCCTGGAAGAGTTGCGCGGCAAGGCAGTGATCGAGCGCCAGTTCGAGCCGACGCTGGATGAAACGGCGAAGGAAAAACTCTACGCAGGGTGGAAAAAAGCGGTCAGCCGTACTCGCAATTGGGCGGCTGAAGACGAGGCTGAATAAGCGAACTCCAGCCCCCGTATCTGTATGTAACTGGTCGGGAGCAGATTCCTGCGGCATCATGGGCAAATTTTGCACGGCAGCCCAAAGGACGCCCCATGAATCTGCCTCCCCGTCAGCAGCAAATCCTCGAACTGGTCCGCGAACGCGGCTATGTCAGCATCGAGGAAATGGCCACTCTGTTCGTAGTTACCCCGCAGACCATTCGCCGCGACATCAATCAGCTCGCGGAAGCCAATTTGTTGCGTCGCTACCATGGCGGCGCGGCTTACGACTCCAGTGTCGAAAACACTGCCTATGCCATGCGCGCCGATCAGATGCGCGATGAAAAACAGCGTATCGGCGAAGCCATTGCCGCACAGATTCCCGACCATGCCTCGTTGTTCATCAACATCGGCACGACCACCGAATCCATTGCCCGGGCACTGCTCAACCACAGTCACCTGAAAATCATCACCAACAACCTGCATGTGGCATCGATGCTCAGCGCCAAGGACGACTTCGACGTGCTGCTGACCGGTGGCAATGTACGRCGTGACGGCGGCGTGGTCGGTCAGGCCAGTGTCGACTTCATCAACCAGTTCAAGGTCGATTTCGCCCTGGTCGGCATCAGTGGTATCGATGAGGACGGCAGCCTGCTGGACTTCGATTATCAGGAAGTGCGGGTATCCCAGGCGATTATCGCCAATGCCCGACAAGTGATCCTCGCGGCCGACTCCAGCAAGTTCGGGCGCAACGCCATGATTCGCCTGGGACCGATCAGCCTGGTCGATTGCCTGGTCACCGATCAGCAGCCTTCCCCGGCGCTGGCGCAACTGTTGAACCAGCACAAGGTTCGGCTGGAAGTCGTTTAAGCCCACCCTCCTTCTTCGGCGTCTGTATTGACGCCAATGCACAACAAAATGTTCGTAAATTTTCCTTTAACGGCCCTTCGATGAGTATTTTCAATCGAAGCTGACTGGCCGTACGGGTCTTTATGGGCTAGTATTTTCGAAAATGAACATTAATGTTCGAATTCAAATACAGAACATAAAGAATTCCGAGGCCGAGCCGATGCCCAATTCCACCTTGCCTACGCCCCCTCTCGCCGAGGTCTACGATATCGCCGTCATCGGTGGCGGGATCAATGGCGTGGGAATTGCCGCGGATGCCGCCGGTCGCGGTCTCTCGGTGTTCCTTTGCGAAAAGGATGACCTGGCCAGCCATACCTCGTCGGCCAGCAGCAAGCTGATTCACGGTGGCCTGCGCTACCTCGAACATTACGAATTCCGCCTGGTGCGTGAAGCCTTGGCCGAACGTGAAGTACTGCTGGCCAAGGCTCCACACATCGTCAAGCAAATGCGTTTCGTGTTGCCGCACCGCCCGCACCTGCGCCCGGCGTGGATGATTCGCGCCGGTCTGTTTCTCTATGACAACCTGGGCAAGCGCGAGCAATTGCAAGGTTCGAAAAGCCTGAAGTTCGGCCCCGACAGCGCGCTCAAAAGCGAGATCACCAAGGGCTTCGAATACTCCGATTGCTGGGTCGACGACGCGCGCCTGGTGGTGTTGAACGCCATGGCCGCCCGGGAAAAAGGCGCCCACGTCCACACCCAGACCCGCTGTGTCAGCGCGCGCCGTACCAAGGGTTTGTGGCACCTGCATCTGGAACGCGCCGATGGCAGCCTGTTTTCGATCCGCGCCAAGGCGTTGGTCAATGCGGCCGGGCCATGGGTCGCCAAGTTCATTCGTGATGACTTGAAAATGGAGTCGCCTTACGGCATCCGCCTGATCCAGGGCAGCCACCTGATCGTGCCGAAACTGTACGAAGGCGAACACGCGCACATCCTGCAAAACGAAGATCAGCGCATCGTGTTCACCATTCCGTACCTGAATCACTTCACCCTGATCGGCACCACCGATCGCGAGTACACCGGCGATCCGGCGAAAGTGGCAATTACCGATGGCGAAACCGATTACCTGTTGAACGTGGTCAATGCCCATTTCAAAAAACAAATCAGCCGCGACGACATCCTGCACAGCTATTCCGGTGTGCGGCCTCTGTGCAACGACGAATCCGACAACCCGTCGGCCGTGACCCGCGATTACACCCTGGCGCTGTCTGGCACTGGCGAAGAGGCTCCGTTGCTGTCGGTGTTCGGTGGCAAGCTCACTACTTATCGCAAGCTGGCCGAGTCGGCGCTGGCGCAACTGGCACCTTACTTCAAGCACATCCAGCCAAGCTGGACCGCCAGCGCCACGCTGCCGGGCGGTGAAGGCATGACCACCCCGCAAGCCTTGAGCTCGCGTATCCGCGACCAATTCGACTGGCTACCGAGCGAGATCGCGCGCCGCTGGGCCACCTCCTACGGCAGCCGCACCTGGCGCATGCTCGAAGGCGTACAGGACCTCAGCGATATGGGCGAGCACATCGGCGGCGGTCTCTACACCCGTGAAGTCGACTATCTGTGCAGCGAAGAATGGGCAACCAGCGCCCACGACATCCTCTGGCGTCGCAGCAAGCTCGGCTTGTTCACGACGGTGGCCGAGCAGGAAAAGCTCAAGGACTACCTGAACAAGGTCGAACAGAACCGCAGCAAGATCGAAGCGGCCTGATCGGTCACCGGCATAAACAAAAGCCCCTGAATCTCGCGATTCAGGGGCTTTTTCGTATCGATGGATTTCAGTCACGCAAATCCGATTCGTGAATCGGCTGCTCACGGTGAGTCGCCCGCTGATACTGCGCCGGCCACACGGCCTTGTGCCCGCCCAGATCGTCATCTGCATGCAACGCCCAGTAGGGGTCACGCAACAACTCACGGGCCAGGAAGATGATGTCCGCCTGACAGGTGCGCAGGATGTGCTCGGCCTGTGCCGGCTCGGTGATCATGCCAACCGTGCCGGTGGCCATGCCCGACTCCTTGCGCACACGTTCGGCGAAGCGGGTCTGGTAACCAGGGCCTGTGGGAATTTCGGCATTCACCGCCGTCCCGCCCGACGAGACGTCGATCAGGTCGACCCCCAGGGCTTTGAGGCGGCGTGCCAGTTCCACGGTTTCATCAGGGTTCCAGCCGTCTTCCACCCAGTCGGTGGCCGAGACCCTGACAAACACCGGCAACTCCTCAGGCCACACCGCGCGCACCGCTTCGGTGACCTGCAGCACCAGCCGAATGCGATTTTCGAACGAACCGCCATATTGATCACGACGCTGGTTGCTCAACGGCGACAGGAACTGATGCAGCAGGTAACCATGGGCCGCATGCACTTCGACCACCTTGAAACCGGCCGTCAGTGAGCGCTTTGCCGCATCGACAAAGGCCTGGATCACCTTGGCGATCTCGCCGTCATCGAGTTGTCTGGGTTGGGTGTGCTGTGGGTCGAACGCAATCGGTGAAGGGCCGACCGGCACCCAGCCGCCCTCATCGGGCTTGACGCTGCCATGCTTGCCGAGCCACGGCCGGTAGGTGCTGGCCTTGCGCCCGGCATGGGCCAGTTGAATGCCGGCAACGGCGCCCTGGGCGGTGATGAAGCGGGTGATGCGTTGCAGGGGTTCGATCTGTTCGTCATTCCACAGACCGAGGTCCTCGGCCGTGATGCGCCCGTCGGCGGTGACCGCCGTGGCTTCGGTAAACACTAGCCCGGCCCCGCCGACAGCGCGGCTGCCGAGGTGGACCAGGTGCCAGTCATTGGCCAGGCCTTCGGCGCTGGAGTACTGGCACATCGGCGATACCGCGATGCGGTTGGGCAGGGTCAATTGGCGAAGGGTAAAGGGTTCAAGCAGCAGACTCATGGGGCACCTCTCGAATCAGTGGGCAGGCTCCAGGTTCTGTTTGAATAGTCGACGAGTGACAGGAAAAAGGTACAGCACCCGCCCCCGCGGGCAAAAAATTCGACAAGACGTCACAAGGCCAAAATCAAGCAGTGTTTAGAGCCTAGTCGACATCGAGGGATGTCGCCCCTTTGTAGGAGCGAGCTCGCTCGCGATGGACGACAGGACACCGCGGGGTATCAGGTCCCCAGCGCCATCGTTCACGCCCATCGCGAGCTCGCTCCTACAGGTGTCGGTTCAACGCGGTTCGATGTGGGCAATCATCAGCTGGACCGTCTCGTTGCCACGAAACTCGTTGAGGTCGAGCTTGTAGGCCAGTTCCACCCACTTGATGGTCGGATTTGGCCAGATGTCGCGGTCGATCCCAAAGGCAATGCCGTCGAGTTTCACCGAACCACATTCACTTTTCAGCACGACTTTAAGGTGCCGTTCGCCAACGACGCGCTGCTCGACCAACTGGAACACCCCATGAAACAACGGTTCCGGAAAGTGCTGCCCCCACGGGCCGGCATGCCGCAGGGCTCGGGCCAGCTCCAGGTGAAACTCTTCCACCGCCAGGGTGCCGTCCGACAGCAGCCGGCCAGTCAGGTCCTCTTCGCGCAATTGCCGGCGCACTTCAGCGTCAAAGGCTTCGGCGAACAAGGGAAAATTCGCTTCCGGCAGCGTCAGGCCGGCCGCCATCGCGTGGCCGCCATACTTGGTGATCAGATTCGGGTGCTGCGCCGCCACCACGCTCAAGGCGTCGCGGATATGAAAGCCCTGGACCGAACGCCCCGAGCCCTTGAGCAGGCCATCTCCGGCATCGGCAAAGGCGATGGTCGGGCGGAAATAGCGCTCTTTCATCCGTGACGCGAGAATACCTATGACGCCCTGATGCCACTCGGGATCGAACAGGCACAAGCCGAACGGCATCGACTCCACCGGCAGATCCTTGAGCTGCGCCAGCGCTTCACGCTGCATGCCTTGCTCGATGGATTTGCGATCCTGGTTCATGCCGTCCAATTGAGCAGCCATCTCACGGGCCAGACCTGCGTCTTCGGTCAGCAGGCACTCAATACCCAGGCTCATGTCATCCAGCCGTCCCGCCGCGTTCAGGCGCGGGCCGACAATGAAACCCAGATCGGTGGAGGTGATGCGCGCATGATCGCGCTTGGCCACTTCGAGGATCGCCTTGATCCCCGGCCGGGCACGTCCGGCACGAATCCGCTCGAGGCCCTGATGCACCAGAATCCGGTTGTTGGCATCCAGCGGCACCACGTCGGCCACGCTGCCCAAGGCCACCAGATCGAGCAGTTCGCCGATGTTCRGCTGCGGCTTGCTTGTGTACCAGCCGAGCTCGCGCAACCGCGCACGCAAGGCCATCAGCACATAGAAAATCACCCCGACACCGGCCAGTGCCTTGCTCGGAAACTCGCAACCAGGCTGGTTCGGATTCACGATCGCATCGGCGAAGGGCAGTTCGTCGCCGGGCAAGTGGTGGTCGGTGACGAGCACCTTGAGCCCGACCTTTTTCGCCGCGGCCACGCCTTCGACGCTGGAGATGCCATTGTCGACGGTAATCAGCAAATGCGGCTGACGCTCAAGCGCCACCGCGACGATTTCCGGTGTCAGGCCGTAGCCGTAGTCGAATCGGTTGGGCACCAGGTAATCGACATGTGCCGCCCCCAACAGACGCAGACCCAGGGTGCCCACGGTGCTGGCCGTCGCGCCGTCGGCATCGAAGTCGCCGACGATCAGAATGCGCTGGCGCTGTTCGAGTGCCGTCACCAGCAGATCCACGGCGGCATCGATGCCCTTGAGCTGCTGGAACGGAATCAACCGCGCCAGGCTCTTGTCCAGTTCTGCCTCGGATTGCACACCCCGCGCCGCGTACAGGCGGGTCAGCAGCGGCGGAATATCACCGAGGAATGGCAGGGTGTCGGGCAGCAGGCGAGGTTCGATGCGCATGGGGTGAATGATGCTTCTCTTCGATACGTAGGATAAAACCGGGTGACGCGGTGCAATGGCGAATAATCAGCCGCGCTCACCGGCCAGCCACTGCAACTGGACTTCGTGCTGACCACGGTCGTCGGTGACGAAAATCGTTCCTTCGCTGATCATCACGTCCCACTTGATAACGCGCGGCATGTCTTTGGCCAGGGTTTCCAGGACTTCCTGCGGAACAGCCGCGATATGTACGTTTTTCAGATTTTTGATCGCCGGGATCACTTTGGTTTCCCAGACGCGCAGGCTGCCATAGGCCAGCAGGCTGGTGCGCTCGGTGCGGCGCGAGCACCAGGTCAGGCGCTCGGCATCGGGCTGGCCGACTTCGATCCAGTGCAGGACGCGGTCATCCAGACTTTTTTCCCACAAGGCCGGTTCATCCACTTCCGACAGACCACGGCCAAAAGACAGTTGCTCGTTGTACCAGAGGGCGTAGGCCAGCAGGCGCACGGTCATGCGCTCTTCGGTTTCCGAAGGGTGACGGGCGATGGTCTGCTTCACGCTCTCGTAGACGCTGCGGTCAAGGTCGGTGAGGTTCAGTTCAAACTTGTAGGTCGTGGACGGCTGGGCCATGAACGGGCTTCTTGATACGAGGAAAGGCGGCAAGTCTAACCGATGCGCAAGGCAATCCACGAATTGAAGGTGATCAACCTGAAGCGCCTGACCGTCGGCTATGTTAAAACGCTGTATTCGCTCATCCTTTGTCCTGCAGGATCCCGCATGCCGCTCACCGCCAAACCGCTTTCCGGTCTGAAAGTCATCGAATTGGGTACCTTGATTGCCGGCCCGTTTGCTTCGCGCATTTGCGCTGAATTCGGTGCCGATGTGATCAAGGTCGAGTCCCCGGACGGCGGTGATCCATTGCGCAAATGGCGCAAGTTGTATGAAGGCACTTCGTTGTGGTGGTTCGTCCAGGCCCGCAATAAAAAGTCCCTGACCCTCAATCTCAAGCACCCTGACGGTCAGGCGATCCTGAAACAGCTGCTGGGTGAAGCAGACATTCTGATCGAAAACTTTCGTCCCGGCGTCCTGGAGAAACTCGGCCTGGGCTGGGACGTCCTGCACACCTTGAACCCGAAACTGGTCATGGTGCGGCTGTCGGGTTTCGGCCAGACCGGCCCGATGAAAGATCAGCCCGGCTTTGGCGCAGTTGGTGAATCCATGGGGGGCCTGCGCTACATCACCGGCTTCGAAGACCGGCCACCGGTGCGCACCGGCATTTCCATCGGCGACTCGATTGCCGCGCTCTGGGGCGTGATCGGCGCACTGATGGCCCTGCGTCATCGCGAGGTCAACGGTGGCCAGGGGCAAGTGGTGGACGTGGCGCTGTACGAAGCCATCTTCGCGATGATGGAAAGCATGGTCCCGGAGTTCGATGTGTTCGGCTTCATTCGCGAACGCACGGGCAACATCATGCCGGGCATCACCCCGTCCTCGATCCACACCAGCGCCGATGGCAAGCACGTGCAGATCGGCGCCAATGGCGACGCGATTTTCAAACGTTTCATGCTGATCATTGACCGGGAAGACCTGGCCAACGATCCTCTGCTTGCCAGCAACGATGGCCGCGATGCCCGACGCGACGAGATTTATGGCGTCATCGATCGCTGGGTCAACTCGTTGCCGCTGGACACGGTGCTGGCGCGACTCAATCAGGCCGAGGTGCCGGTCAGTCGGATCTTCAGCGCCGAAGACATGTTCAATGATCCTCAATACCTGGCACGGGAAATGTTCCTGCAGGCCAAGCTGCCGGACGGCAAAGACTTCAAGATGCCGGGCATTGTGCCGAAACTTTCAGAGACACCCGGAGAATGTGAATGGGTCGGGCCACAACTGGGTGAGCACAACGCACAGGTACTCCAGGAACTTGGCTATGACGCGACGCAGATCGCAGAGTTGCGCAAAGACGGTGCCATCTGAACTGCAATACCTGTCCGGTTATATCGGCTGCACCGACACGCCAAAGGGCCGGCAGGCCATTGTCGAGATCAACCAGGTGCTGCGCACCCTTCCCCGCGAACGCCTTGATGAGGCCTACGCCGCCTGGCTGGATCCTGAGAGCCGCAGCGATTACCTGAAAGACACCAAGGCGTTTTTCGACAACCTGGTGCAACCCTGACAAATCCCGGGCAAAAGAAACCCCGGGAAGTGGGGAGACGACCCGGGGTTAAACGTGGTCTGCCTGGAGACCAGTAGCAGCAAGCTACAAGCACCGGAGCACAATGCTTGATCCTGCTGTTACAAAGTCTGACTGACCTGGGCGCGGGAAGGTTCCCACAAAAATCCCTTCAATTGCGGCTGGCCAGCAGCTTGTCCTGCGCCGCATTACGCAATGCCGCGATGACACAAGGCTCAAGGCGTCCTTCAGCGATCAGCACGTCGCGATGCAAACCGTCGACCACATCCGTCAGCAGGCGTTTGTCATTCAACTGGAGCTGATTGAACTCGCGCTCGACCACGGTCGCGCCGATAGCATTCTTCAGGGTTACCCGGCATTCGCCACGAATGCCTGACGAGGTCAATGTGACCTGATACGGGCTCATCGCCTCACCCAGCAACAGACTGATACTTTCCATCCCTATCACCCCTCAATAGTCCGAAACAACGTGCCTGGGGCATGCCTACAACAGATGACCGCTGGCCCGAGAAGAAAGTTCTGGATACTGACTGCAGGTGAACCTGCCGCTCAGTCAAGTGAGCATGCACGGCGAACATGACAGAGAAAAAACGCAACCATCACGTCTGTCGGGTACGCCGGGCGATATCGGCCCAGCCCCCCAACAATCCTCGTAGCTGGCCATCGGCCGTGTAAAACGGCACCGTCCACTGGTAGATATCCCTGACACCGTCCTTGAACATCAATTGACGCTCGAAGAAGCGCGTCCTGCGTGTACTCAACTGCGCCAGAAACTCGGCGTGCAGCAGTTCCGCGGTTTGTCTGGGCATGACATCGACCTCGATCAACTGTCGCCCCTGCATCCGGTCAAAACGCGTCGACAAGGCGTCCTCATAACTCTTGTTGCACATGATCAAACGCCCTTGAAGATCACGGACAAACATCGGGTCAGGCATGGCATCCATCAGGGCATGCTGGAAGGCGAGCTGATCGCGCAGGCTGCTTTGGGCCTCGACCCGTTGCCTGACCACCACCGCCAACCGCCGATTCCAGAGCAGGGACAACAGGCCGAACAGGCTGAGCACAAGCATGCCCCAGCAGACCCACTGGTCAATCCGCTGCCAGAGGCCAGGCGGCTGTGGCACGGTAGCGCCGCCGAACCACTTCAGGCGAAGGTCGCGCAGCTCCTGCGCAGGAAACGCCTCAAGCGCCTTGTTGAGGATACTCAGCAACTGCGGCTGACCTTTGCGCAACGTCAGATAATCCGCATCCCATTTGCCCGGCACCACAGCCCCGATCTGCAGCCGACCCGACGGAAAATGCTGGGCGCCGATTTCATTTTCGATGGTGACGTAGGCTTCGTCGCTTTCAACCCAGGCACGGGCTTCTGTGTAGGTTTTGACCGAACGCAATTCGATGGACGGATAATCACGACGGATCACCGTTTCCAGTGCATGCCGGGTCGGCAGCACCAGTACCCGCTTCGCCATATCCTCCAGCGACTGCACCGGCGGAGCCCCAGCCTGCCCGACAAAGACCCATCCGGCACCGCCGAACGCATGGCTGAAATCGAGAAATACCTTGCGTTCGTCATTCATCGCCAGGGTCGTACTCAAATTCGCCGCGCCGCTTTCCAGATGGGCCAGCATCTGATCGGTGGAAAAAGACTGTTCGTAAACGAACTGCAACCCCGTCATGTCACTGATGCGCTTGAGCAGGTCACTGTTCAAGCCCGTCCATTGGCCATGTTCATCCTTGAACAGGTATAACGGATATTCCAGTGCCGTGACCACGACCCGTGGATGGCTGGCCATCCACTGCAACTCCTGTTCATCCAGCACGACCATTGAGCGTGCGTCAGACTTCCCACGATCCTGAAGCGATGCAGAGCTCGCCCCTCCCCATTCGGCGATTCCCAGCATGCCGAATAAAAACAGCCAGCGCGCGACTGGCTTGAACACACTTGTAAACAGCATTCCCATGTCCTTGGTGATCCATTCGCCTGTCCTTTCACGGCGATGACACGACAAGTGTGCATGCAGAAATGAAAAAGCCCGTCAGGAGACGGGCTTCAAAATGTTACAGCGCTGACCGGTTACAGCGGCTTGCCGCGGTTGCCATGCTGACTGACAAAGGCCTGCACGGCCTTCAGGTCATTTGGCAATACGGTGCAACGTTCGTCTCGTTCAAACAAATCAGAAAGATGTGCAGGCAGTTCGAGTGCTTTTCCTACGCCGGCTTTTTCCACGGCGTCCGGGAATTTGACCGGGTGGGCAGTGCCCAGGATCACCATTGGAATGTCCAGGCTGCGACGGCATTCCCGCGCAGCTTTCACGCCGATGGCAGTGTGCGGATCCAGCACTTCACCGGTCTGCTCGTAGACTTCAGCAATGGTTTCGCAGGTTTGCGCGTCATCCACGGCCAGCGAGTCGAACAACTTGCGGGCTTCGGTCCAGCGCTCTTGCTCGACGCTGAAACCGCCGCCCTGCTTGAACGAATCCATCAGCCCGGCGATGGCCGCGCCGTTGCGACCGTGCAGGTCGAACAGCAGGCGTTCGAAGTTCGACGACACCATGATGTCCATGGACGGCGACAGCGTGGCGTGCAGGGTTTCCTTGACGTACTGGTTGCCGCTCATGAAGCGGTGCAGGATATCGTTGCGGTTGGTGGCGACGATCAACTGGTTGATCGGCAGCCCCATGTTGCGCGCCAGGTAACCGGCGAAGATGTCGCCGAAGTTGCCAGTCGGCACCGAGAACGCCACCGAACGCGCCGGGCCGCCCAGTTGCAGGGCCGCATGGAAGTAGTAAACGATCTGGGCCATGATCCGCGCCCAGTTGATCGAGTTCACGGCGACCAGGCGAGTGCCCTTGAGGAAGCCCTGGTCGGCGAAGCTCGCCTTGACCATTTCCTGGCAGTCATCGAAGTTGCCTTCGATGGCGATGTTGTGGATGTTCTCACCGAAGATGGTGGTCATCTGCCGACGCTGCACTTCGGACACACGGTTGTGCGGGTGCAGGATGAAGATGTCGACGTTTTCGCAGTGCTTGCAGCCTTCGATGGCGGCCGAGCCGGTGTCACCGGAGGTGGCGCCGACGATCACCACGCGCTCGCCGCGTTTTTCCAGCACGTAGTCGAGCAAACGACCGAGCAATTGCAGGGCGAAGTCCTTGAACGCCAGGGTCGGGCCGTGGAACAGCTCCAGCACCCATTCGTTGCCGTTCAGCTGACGTAGCGGCGCAACGGCGCTGTGGGCGAACACACCGTAGGTTTCTTCAAGGATTCTCTTGAAATCGGCATCCGGGATGCTGCCGGTGACGAACGGGCGCATCACCCGAAAAGCCAGCTCGTGATACGGCAGGCCGGCCCACGAAGCGATTTCTTCCTGGGTGAAACGTGGCAGGTTTTCCGGGACGTACAGACCGCCGTCGGTGGCAAGGCCTGCCAGCAGGACGTCTTCGAAATTCAGGGCCGGTGCCTGGCCGCGGGTACTGATGTAACGCATGACTGACTCCAATGGACAGTGTTCGTAGTGCCGGGCCCGCAAGCGAGCCCGGTCAACGATATCGGCTTAGTTCAGGTGCTCGACGCGGATCCGTACAACCGGACCGACCACACCCGCCAGGGCTTCCAAAGCAGCGATGGCATCGTTGATGCGCTGTTCCAGCACACGGTGGGTCAGCAGGATCATCGGCACCAGGCCGTCGTGCTCCTCGGCTTCCTTCTGCATGATCGACTCGATGTTGATGCCGCGCTCCGAGAGGATGCTCGCGACCTGAGCCAGTACGCCCGGATGGTCCTTGGCCTGAATACGCAGGTAGTAGGCGCTTTCGCAGGCTTCGATCGGCAGGATCGGGTGAGCCGACAGCGAATCCGGCTGGAACGCCAGGTGCGGTACGCGGTTTTCCGGGTCGGAAGTCATGGCGCGAACCACGTCCACCAGGTCGGCGATCACCGACGAAGCGGTCGGTTCCATTCCGGCGCCAGCGCCGTAGAACAGGGTCGAACCGGCAGCATCGCCGTTGACCATCACCGCATTCATCACGCCGTTGACGTTGGCGATCAGGCGATCGGCCGGGATCAGCGTCGGGTGCACGCGCAGTTCGATACCGGCCGCGGTGCTGCGCGCCACGCCCAGGTGCTTGATGCGGTAGCCCAGCGCTTCGGCGTAGTTGACGTCGGCGGTGGTCAGCCTGGTGATGCCTTCGGTGTAGGCCTTGTCGAATTGCAGCGGGATACCGAACGCAATGGACGCCAGGATCGTCAGCTTGTGAGCGGCGTCGATACCCTCGACGTCGAAGGTCGGATCGGCTTCGGCGTAACCCAGTGCCTGGGCTTCGGCCAATACGTCTTCGAAGGTGCGACCCTTCTCGCGCATTTCCGTCAGGATGAAGTTGCCGGTGCCATTGATGATCCCGGCTACCCAGTTGATACGGTTGGCGGACAGGCCTTCGCGGATCGCCTTGATTACCGGGATGCCACCGGCCACCGCTGCTTCGAACGCAACGATCACGCCCTTCTCGCGGGCCTTGGCGAAAATTTCATTACCGTGAACGGCGATAAGCGCCTTGTTCGCGGTGACCACATGCTTGCCATTCTCGATGGCCTTGAGTACCAGCTCGCGGGCAACGGTGTAGCCGCCCATCAGCTCTATAACGATGTCGATCTCAGGGTTCGTGGCCACTTCGAAGACATCGTTGGTAATCGCAATACCGGTCGTTTGGAACTGAGGCTTTGGCGTGCGCATGGCAATTTGTGCCACTTCGATCCCACGCCCGGCACGACGAGCAATTTCCTCGGCGTTGCGCTGAAGTACGTTGAAGGTACCGCCACCGACGGTTCCTAACCCACAGATGCCTACTTTGACCGGTTTCACTGTGAACTCCCCATAAAACGGCCGACTCGAGGCCGGCCGTGAAAACAACCGCATACTCGCGGCTCTCTATTGATGGCCCGGCGATGTCGCTGCCGGACCATGATCGTCAAGGCTTGCCGTGACGATGCGAATTACTTCGCGCCCAGCGCCAGTTTGGCGACTTGTGGCGCAGGCTGGTAGCCCGGAATGACCTGACCGTCGGCCAAAACGATGGCCGGTGTGCCGTTCACGCCAATCGACTGGCCGAGTGCGAACTGTTTGGAAACCGGGTTATCGCACTTGGCGGCCTTGATTTCCTTGCCGTCGACCATTTTGTCCATGGCCGCTTTCTTGTCTTTCGAGCACCACACCGCTTGCAGCTGCTCGTCACCCGGCGAACCAAGGCCCTGACGCGGGAACGCGACGTAACGCACTTCGATGCCGCGCTTGTTCAGCTCGGGCACTTCGGCGTGCAGCTTGTGGCAGTACGGGCAGGTGGTGTCGGTGAATACGGTGATGTGCGACTTGGTTTCGCCAATGGCCGGGTAGACAACGGTTTCGGCAACAGGAATATCGTTGATCAGCTTGGAGATGCCCAGGCGTTCGGTCTTCTCGGTCAGGTTGACCGGCTTGCCGTCCTTGAGATCGAACAGGTAGCCCTGAACCACGTACTGGCCGTCGGCACTGGCATACAGCACGCGGCTGCCTTTGAGCTTGACTTCGTACAGGCCGGGCAACGGGCTGGCGGTGATGGTCTCTACCGGCACTTCGAGCTGGAGGTTTTCCAGGCTTTTACGAATGGCCTTGTCGGCCGCGTCATCGGCGACGGCAAAGGTGCTGACCAACGCAATGGCTGCGGCGGCGAAAATCTGGGTCAGACGCATGAGAACTCCTGAAGGCGAACATATGGGACGATCAGAACGCCCGTGCCGAAACACCGGGTCATAACCGCCCATCGTGCAAACTGGCCCAGCCTATCACATAAGGTTCGCATGGCCGAATGCACCTGATGCAAGACATTGTGATCACCACAACCCCCTGTGGGAGCGAGCTTGCTCGCGATGACGGCATCACATCCAAAACATGTATCGACTGTCCGGCCGCTATCGCGAGCAAGCTCGCTCCCACAGGTTTTTCGGTTACCCCCGCGGATGGTGTTTGGCATGCAGATCCTGCAACCGTGCACGGGCAACATGGGTGTATATCTGCGTGGTCGACAGATCACTGTGCCCCAGCAACATCTGCACCACCCGCAGGTCTGCACCGTGGTTGAGCAGGTGCGTGGCGAAGGCATGACGCAAGGTGTGTGGCGACAGTGACTTGCCGATCCCCGCCACCTTGGCCTGATGCTTGATCCGGTGCCAGAAGGTCTGGCGGGTCATCTGCTCGCCACGCTGACTGGGAAACAACACATCGCTGGGACGCCCGCCCAGCAGTTCACTGCGCGCATCACGCATGTAGCGCTCGACCCAGACAATCGCCTCCTCACCCATTGGCACCAGTCGCTCCTTGCTGCCCTTACCCATCACCCGCAACACGCCCTGGCGCAAATTGACCTGTTCCAGGGTGAGGCTGATCAGCTCGGTCACCCGCAAGCCGCAAGCGTAAAGCACTTCGAGCATGGCGCGGTCGCGCTGACCGATGGCTTCACTCAGATCCGGCGCCTTCAGCAGCGCTTCCACGTCTGCTTCCGACAAGGATTTTGGCAACGGCCTGCCAAGTTGCGGCATATCGACGCGTAACGTCGGATCGACTGTAATCAACTTTTCCCGTAGCAAGTAGCGATAAAAGCCACGCACACCCGAGAGAAATCGAGCAGTGGAACGGGGCTTGTAGTTTTGCTCCAGACGCCAGGCCAGATGATCAAGGATCAACTCGCGCCCGGCGTTGATCAACTCCAGCCCATTCTCCTGCAACCAACCGTTGAACAGCGCGAGGTCACTGCGATAGGCGTCTCGAGTGTTTTCGGAGAGACCTTTCTCCAGCCAAAGAGCGTCGAGAAACTGGTCAATCAGGGGATGATCAATGGCAGGCATAAAGGCTCAGGCAAGACCGGCAATACGGCCAGGGAAGATAAATCGCAGACAACAAAAAAGCAGCCCGCAGGCTGCTTTTTTTTGCATCGGAAGCTGGACTTAAGCCAGTTTTTCCTTGATGCGAGCTGCTTTACCCGACAGGTCGCGCAGGTAGTACAGCTTGGCTTTACGTACGTCACCGCGACGCTTGACAGCCATGCTGTCGATTTGCGGGGAGTAGGTCTGGAAAGTACGCTCTACGCCAACACCGTTGGAGATTTTACGAACGGTGAATGCACTGTTTACGCCGCGGTTACGCTTGGCGATAACAACACCTTCGAACGCTTGCAGACGCGAACGGTCGCCTTCCTTCACTTTCACCTGAACGACAATGGTGTCGCCCGGGGCAAAGGTAGGGATCTCTTTGGTCATCTGCTCTGCTTCGAGTGCAAGGATGATTTTGTTAGTCATGCTGTGCTCCTAAGGTAAATCGTCGGATCTACCATCGATACGTTGTTAACTATCGTCCCGCTCGCGGATGTATTCCTCGAGCAGCTTCTTCTCTTCTCCAGAAAGCGAGCGGCTTTCCAGAAGATCGGCGCGTCGTTCAAAGGTCCGACCAAGGGACTGCTGTAAACGCCAACGCCGGATGTGCGCGTGATTGCCACTTAGCAATACGTCGGGAACACGCTGATCCGCATACACCTCCGGTCGGGTGTAGTGCGGGCAATCCAGCAAACCATCCGTAAAGGAATCTTCCTCGGCGGAGTCCGCATGCCCTAAAGCTCCAGGCAGCAGTCGTGTAACCGCATCGATCAGGACCATCGCCGGCAGCTCGCCGCCAGACAGTACATAGTCGCCAATCGACCACTCTTCATCGACATGAGCATCAATAAAACGCTCGTCAATGCCTTCATAGCGGCCGGCAATCAGGATCAATGCATCCAGATTCGCCAACTCGCGTACCGCCGACTGAGTCAGTTGACGGCCTTGGGGGGACAGGTAAATTACCTTCGCCGCCTCCCCGGCTGCTGCCTTGGCCTGAACCAGAGCATCTTCCAGGGGCTTGATCTTCATCACCATGCCCGGACCACCGCCAAACGGGCGATCGTCCACAGTGTGATGTCGATCCGTCGTGTAGTCTCGCGGATTCCAACAGGTGAGCTGCAAGAGCCCCTGTTTCACCGCCCGACTGGTGATGCCGTAATCGCTGATGGCGGAAAACATCTCGGGAAACAGACTGATCACTTCTACGCGCAAGTTAGCCACGTTAGAAATCCGCGTCCCAATCCACCTTCATCTCGCCTGCTGCCAGGTCGATGGCCAACACGCATTGCTCCGTATAGGGCAACAGGCGTTCGCGATCATCCAGGCTGCCAGCGCAAGGCTTGACCACCATGACATCGTTCGAGCCGGTCTCCAGCAGGTGATCGATTTTCCCGAACAGTTGCCCGAGAGTGTCGATGACCTTGAGACCTTCCAGCTGGTACCAGTAGTACTCGCCGTCGGTCAGTTCAGGGAACAGGTTGCGCGGCACGCAGATCTCATAACCGGCCAGAAGACGAGCTTCTTCGCGATCATCGAGACCCTTGAGCTTTGCGACCAGGAATTTGTCGTTCCCGCGTCCGCTGACCAGCTCTACCTGCTTTACATTACCGTCACGCTTGAGCGTCCAGGTTTTGTAGTCCAGCAGGTTTTTAATCGGATCAGTAAAGGAGTACACCTTCACTTCGCCGCGAACGCCGTGAACAGAATAAATCTTGCCGATAACGATCAAATCATCAGCAATGGCTGGCGTCGCGTTCATATTGCTCAGGCCGCAGCCTTAGCAGATTCCTTCAACAACTGAGCAACGCGCTCAGAAGGTTGTGCACCAACGCTCAGCCAGTAGGCTACGCGCTCTTGGTTCACGGACAGACGAACTTCCTGACCACGGGCAACAGGGTTGAAGTAGCCAACCTGTTCCTTGTGCGAACCGTCGCGCGGGTTGCGGCTGTCGGTTACGGTCAAGTGGTAAAACGGGCGCTTTTTGGAGCCGCCAAGGGCAAGACGGATTGTTAGCATGTGAACATCGTTCCTGTAGTCGGTGCTGCAAATCTAAAGGCACAGCGGGCATGGGTGCCCGAAAGGCCGCATATTCTAAGGAATATCCGGACTTTTGCAAATGACTTTTTCCGGCGGTCTATCGGCCGCCATGCAGATTTGCTATAGAGCCGTCGTTGAAAACGGCCGATCAGCTCCCGCCAAGTGCGGGTTTGCTGTGTATCCCACGTCCGTGTGGGGCAGCGCCGACCTGATGGCCGGCGCGGATTCTTTACATTTTCGGCATACCGCCGCCGGGCAACATTCCGCCCATGCCGCGCATCATCTTGGCCATTCCGCCTTTCGCGGAGAATTTCTTCATCATCTTCTGCATCTGCTTGTGCTGCTTGATCAAGCGGCCGATGTCCTGCACCTGGGTGCCGGAACCCATGGCGATCCGACGCTTGCGCGAACCGCTGATCATCTCAGGGTCGCGGCGCTCGGCCGGGGTCATGGAGTTGATGATGGCTTCCATCTGCTTGAATTGCTTTTCTGCCGCGCCCTGGGCGTTGCCCATTTGCGCCAGGTTCACGCCACCCATGTTCGGCAGCTTGTCCATGAGCCCGCCGAGGCCGCCCATGTTTTTCATCTGTTGCAGCTGATCGCGGAAGTCTTCGAGGTCGAAGCCCTTGCCCTTCTTCAACTTTTTAGCAAGCTTGTCGGCTTTGTCCTTGTCGAGCGTCGCCTCCGCCTGCTCGATCAGGCTGAGCACGTCGCCCATGCCGAGGATGCGCGAGGCGATACGTTCAGGATGGAACGGATCGAGCGCTTCGCTCTTCTCGCCCATACCGATGAACTTGATCGGCTTGCCGGTGATGGCACGCACCGACAGCGCGGCACCGCCACGGGCGTCGCCGTCGACCTTGGTCAGGATCACACCGGTCAGCGGCAATGCATCGCCGAAGGCCTTGGCCGTGTTGGCGGCGTCCTGGCCGGTCATGGCGTCGACCACGAACAAGGTTTCGACCGGGTTGATCGCGGCATGCAGTGCCTTGATCTCGCCCATCATCTCTTCATCGATGTGCAGGCGACCGGCGGTATCGACGATGACCACGTCGATGAATTTTAGCTTTGCTTCCTTAATAGCCGCTTGCGCGATCTCGACCGGCTTCTGGCTCAGGTCGGACGGGAAGAAGGTAACGCCGACTTCACCGGCGAGCATTTCCAGCTGCTTGATCGCCGCGGGACGGTAAACGTCGGCGGACACGACCATGACCGACTTCTTCTTGCGCTCTTTAAGGAAGCGCGCGAGTTTGCCGGCGGTAGTGGTTTTACCGGCGCCCTGCAAACCGGCCATCAGGATGACCGCTGGCGGCACGGCGCTCAGGTTCAAATCTTCGTTGGCCGCGCCCATCAGGCTTTCAAGTTCGGCCTGGACGATCTTCACGAAGGCCTGGCCCGGCGTCAGGCTGCGCGACACCTCGGTGCCTACGGCACGTTCCTTGACCGAATTGACGAAGTCCTTGACCACCGGCAGGGCGACGTCGGCTTCGAGCAACGCCATGCGCACTTCGCGCAGGGTGTCTTTGATGTTGTCTTCAGTCAGCTTGGCCTTGCCGGTGACATGGCGCAGCGTCTGCGAGAGACGGTCGGTTAAGTTTTCAAACATTGCGCGATCCTTTCAGGCCCTGTGTAGACCGGGATAATGGCGGCCCGGACCGGACTAAACGTGTGCTCGGCGAGCCTGCGGCGTGGGCAGGTCGCGGATTATAGCGAAGACTGTGGCTGGCGGACACCTCGCTGTCGGCTTGCGCGGTCTTTCGTGTGGCAGGGGTTCTATGCCAAACTCAGCGACTTTCGGGCTTGCCTAACAGGATTTATGCTCCCCTTGTCACCCAGCTTGCTTACTACCCTCGCCGCCGCCTGCTTGTATGCCGCTGCGACCATATATCAGGGCACTCGCCTGGCTTCCGGCGCCAAGGTCAACAAACGCCTGCTGGTCATGCTCGGCGTGCTCGCCGTATTGGCCCACAGCGCCAGCCTGCTCACCCACCTGCTGACCCCGGGCGGCCTGGCCCTGGACTTCTTCAGTGCCGCCAGCCTGATTGCCGTAGCGGTCATCGCATTGACCCTGCTGGCCTGCTCGCGGATTCCTGTGGAGAACCTGCTGGTCCTGCTGTTCCCGCTTGGCGCCCTTACCGTGATGCTGGCGCATTTTGCTCCCGCCGGCACGGTACAGGTCATCGATGAGGAGCCGGGCATCCTCGCCCACATCCTGCTTTCGATTCTGGCCTACGGCATGTTCACTATCGCGGTGTTCCAGGCCTTGCTGCTGCTGGTTCAAGACCATCAGCTCAAGCACAAGCACCCATCCGGGCTGATCAAGAACTTCCCGCCACTGCAAACCATGGAAAGCCTGCTGTTCGGTTTCCTCTGGGCCGGCTGGACGCTGTTGTCGCTGTCGCTGATTTCCGGCTGGCTGTTCGTCGAAAACCTGTTCGCCCAGCATCTGGTGCACAAAACCCTGCTGGCCTGCCTGGCCTGGGTCGTTTTCAGCGTGCTGCTGTGGGGACGCAATCGCCTCGGCTGGCGCGGGCACAAAGCGATTCGCTGGACCCTGGCCGGTTTTTGCCTGCTGATGCTGGCGTATTTCGGCAGCAAACTGGTTCGTGAATACATCCTGCATATCTGACGGGCGGCATTAATGGACGACTTGCCCATAGGGCCGATGCTCGCGGTAGTGACCCTGCTGATTTTATGGTCGGGACTGTTTACCGCCATCGAAGCGGCGCACCAGCATTTACTGGCCCAGCGCACCGCAACGCGTTCCAGCGACAAACCGGTGGCGAAACTCAGCTTCCCCTTGGCCAGCCTGATTTTTTGCAACACCCTCTGCCGTGCACTCGTGGTAGTCATCAGCACCTTGCTGGCAATTTTTACCTGGGCCGAGAACGGCCCGTGGGTCGCTTGCCTTGGGGCGGGCGCCATTTTGCTGGTGTTTTCCGACTATTTGCCCCGAGCGCTCGCCACCCGCTATCCGGATGCGATCCTGGCCCAGGGCAACAATCTGTTGCGCGTGCCGCTGAAAATCATCTATCCCGCGGCATGGTTGCTCAACAGCATCAGTCAATTGCTGATGCGACCGTTCGCCCGTAAAGCCAAAGTAGTACAGCAGAGTGACGACGAAACGCTGAAGGAGCGGCATGCGCCCTCCGAAACCGTAAGCCGCCCTCACCCGCTGCCAGGCATCCACGCGCTGGACAACATTACCGTCAATGACATCCTGGTACCGCGCAGCGACGTGGACGGCATCAATCTCGATGACCCCATCGAAGAAATCATCGAGCAATTGCGCCACAACAGACGTACTCGCCTGCCGGTGTTCCACAGTGATATCAACCAGGTCGAAGCCGTCCTCAACACCCGACACATCCTGCACTTGCTGCCCGATGCGAGCCTGACCCGGGAAGCGTTGCTGGCGGCCAGTCACGAGCCGTACTTCGTGCCGGAAAGTACCCCGTTGCAGTTGCAACTGCTCAATTTCCATAAGCAGCAGCGGCGCCTGGGCATGGTGGTCGACGAATACGGCGAAGTGCTGGGCATTGTCACCCTGGAAGACATTCTCGAAGAAATCGTCGGTGAGTTCGAAAGCCAGCACAGCGTGGACAATCCGCACATTCATCCGCAAGCCGACGGACGCCTGGTGATCGACGGTGCCGCCTCCATTCGCGAGCTGAACAAGAGCCTCGGCTGGCACCTGCCCAGCGATGGCCCGAAAACCCTGAACGGCTTGGTCACCGAGGCCCTGGAAACCATTCCCGAAAGCGCGGTGTGCCTGAAGATCGGCCGCTACCGCCTGGAAATTCTCGAGACCGAGGACAATCGTGTCACGCGGGTGCTGATCTGGCAGACCAGCTCGATGCCTGTGGTTATCTAAAGGTCAACGCAGCTTTCCGTGGCGACTCAAGCCTCTTGTTCGATCGTTAGCCACCTTTCTATAATCGAAGCGCTTACCCAAGCCTCGCCGGCCCCGTGCTTACCCCGCACTTCGCAGCTTCCGGCCCGACCATCAACAAGAACCGCAGCAAACCGACGACTGTTCCTACCTGAAACAGCGACCGCGCCCTCACCCACATCCCTGGGTTCTCGACCATAATAATTCGCTCCACCGGAGCACATGACTGTCAGGGATAACCGCATGACGACCAGCACGACTTACAGCGACTCCACGCCTGCGCAACCGACGAACTCAGCCACCCGCGTGGCCACCGCGAGTTTTATCGGCACAGCCATCGAGTTCTATGACTTCTACGTTTACGCCACCGCCGCTGCGCTGGTGATCGGCCCGGTGTTCTTTCCACAGACATCCGGCACCGCCCAGATGCTTTC
Organism: Pseudomonas sp. P4_C1; assembly: GCF_056402155.1. Classification (NCBI taxonomy): domain Bacteria; kingdom Pseudomonadati; phylum Pseudomonadota; class Gammaproteobacteria; order Pseudomonadales; family Pseudomonadaceae; genus Pseudomonas; species Pseudomonas sp. P4_C1. Next base: position 43,856 of record NZ_JBFUHY010000003.1, on the reverse strand, counting down.
GGCGTTTCTCACGTTCGGTATCGCCTTCCTTGCACGCCCCTTGGGTTCAGCCCTTTTCGGTCACTTCGGTGACCGTATCGGTCGCAAATCGACCCTGGTCGCATCGCTGCTGCTGATGGGCGTATGCACCACGCTGATCGGCGTGCTGCCAGGTTACGACAGCATTGGCGCCTGGGCACCGATCCTGCTTTGCGTCCTGCGCTTCGGACAAGGCCTTGGATTGGGCGGTGAATGGGGTGGCGCGGCATTGCTGGCCACGGAGAACGCGCCGAAAGGCAAACGCGCATGGTTCGGCATGTTCCCGCAGCTGGGTCCATCCATCGGCTTTCTGGCGGCCAACGGCTTGTTCCTGACCCTGGCCGTGGTGCTGGACGATGACCAGTTCCGCTCGTGGGGCTGGCGTATTCCGTTCCTGCTCAGCGCGGCGCTGGTGATGGTCGGCCTGTACGTGCGCCTCAAGCTGCATGAGACCCCGGTATTCGCCAACGCCATGGCGCGCCAGGAACGAGTGAAGATCCCGCTGTTCGAGCTGTTCGGCCAATACTGGGCGCCCGTCTTGCTGGGCGCCGGCGCGATGGTGGTGTGCTACGCGCTGTTTTACATCTCCACCGTGTTTTCCCTGAGTTACGGCGTGGCAACGCTCGGCTACAGCCGTGAAACCTTCCTCGGGCTGCTGTGCTTCGCCGTGCTGTTCATGGCTGCCGCCACCCCGCTGTCGGCCTGGGCCAGCGACCGCTACGGGCGCAAACCGGTGCTGATCATCGGTGGCGTGCTGGCGATCCTGTCCGGCTTCCTCATGGAGCCACTACTGACCCAAGGCTCGACCTGGGGTGTGGCGTTGTTCCTGTGCATCGAACTGTTTCTGATGGGCGTGACATTTGCGCCGATGGGTGCGCTGCTGCCGGAACTGTTCCCCACCCACGTGCGCTACACCGGCGCCTCGGCGGCCTACAATCTGGGCGGTATCGTCGGCGCTTCCGCGGCGCCGTTCTTCGCCCAGAAACTGGTGGCGATGGGCGGGTTGAGTTACGTCGGCGGTTATGTGTCCGGGGCGGCGGTACTGAGTTTGATTGCGGTGCTGTGCCTGAAGGAAACACGGCATAACGATTTGAATCAGGTCGCCTGATAGATTGCAATCGCGAGCAAGCTCGCTCCCACAAGTTAAGCGTCGCCCACAAAATGGTGGTGCGGCACATATCTCTGTGGGAGCGAGCTTGCTCGCGATGGGGCCTTCACTGACTAAATAGATCTCGATTTGCCACAGCTTTTCCCCCACCCACCGTCACCTCGCTCTACGCGCATCGGCTCATCCCCGCTATACTTCCCGGCTTTTCCTGAATAAATGCCAATAGGGTCCCGCCGCGCATGGATAAGACCTACCAGCCGCACGCCATTGAAACTTCCTGGTACAACACCTGGGAGTCAGAGAATTACTTCGCCCCGCAAGGCGCGGGCGAGTCCTACACCATCATGATCCCGCCGCCGAACGTCACCGGCAGCCTGCACATGGGTCACGGCTTCAACAACGCGATCATGGACGCCCTGATCCGTTTCCGCCGCATGCAGGGCCGTAACACCCTGTGGCAGCCGGGTACCGACCACGCCGGTATCGCCACGCAGATGCTGGTAGAGCGTCAGCTCGAAGCCAAGGGCCAGAGCCGCCATGACCTGGGCCGCGAGAAATTCCTCGAGAAAGTCTGGGAGTGGAAGGATGAGTCCGGCGGCAATATCAGCCGTCAGATCCGTCGCCTCGGTTCGTCCGTAGATTGGAGCCGCGAGCGCTTCACCATGGACGACGGCCTCTCGGAAGCCGTTAAAGAAGCTTTCGTTCGCCTGCACGAAGATGGCCTGATCTACCGCGGCAAGCGCCTGGTCAACTGGGACACCAAGCTGCACACGGCGATTTCCGACCTGGAAGTTGAGAACCATGACGAGAAAGGTTTCCTGTGGAACCTGAAATACCCGCTGGCCGACGGCGCCAGGACCGCTGAAGGCAACGACTTCCTGATCGTCGCGACCACTCGCCCGGAAACCATGCTCGGCGACTCCGCCGTGGCCGTTAACCCGAACGATGAACGCTACAAAGCCCTGATCGGCAAATTTGTCGAGCTGCCGCTGGTTGGCCGCCGCATCCCGATCGTCGCCGACGATTACTGCGACCCTGAATTCGGCACCGGCTGCGTGAAAATCACCCCGGCCCACGACTTCAACGACTATGAAGTCGGCAAGCGTCACAACCTGCCGCTGCTGAACATCTTCGACAAAAACGCAGCCGTCCTGCCGGCTTGCCAGGTGTTCAACCTCGACGGCACGCTGAACGAAACCATCGACGGCAAGATCCCGGCTGAATACGCCGGCCTCGACCGCTTCGAAGCCCGCAAGCAGATCGTGGCCGCGTTCGACGCTGCCGGTCTGTTGGTCAGTGTTGACGATCACGCCCTGAAAGTACCGAAAGGCGACCGCTCCGGCACCGTCATCGAGCCATGGCTGACCGACCAGTGGTATGTGTCCACCAAACCTTTGGCCGAGCCTGCGATTGCCGCCGTTGAAGACGGTCGCATCCAGTTCGTGCCGAAACAGTACGAAAACATGTACTTCTCGTGGATGCGCGACATCCAGGACTGGTGCATCAGTCGTCAGCTGTGGTGGGGCCACCGGATTCCGGCCTGGTACGACGAGTCGGGCAAAGTCTACGTCGGTCGCGACGAAGCCGAAGTGCGTGCCAAGCACAACCTCGGCCCGGACGTTGCGCTGCAACAGGACAACGACGTTCTCGACACCTGGTTCAGCTCGGGCCTGTGGACGTTCTCCACCCTCGGCTGGCCGGAAAAAACCGAGTTCCTGAAGAAATTCCACTCCACCGACGTCCTGGTGACTGGCTTCGACATCATTTTCTTCTGGGTTGCCCGGATGATCATGCTCACCATGCATTTGGTGAAAAACGAAGACGGCACGCCGCAGGTTCCGTTCAAGACTGTGTACGTGCATGGCCTGGTGCGTGACGGCCAGGGCCAGAAGATGTCCAAGTCCAAGGGCAACGTCCTGGACCCGCTGGACATCATCGACGGCATCGAGCTGGAAGCACTGGTGCAGAAACGCACCTCTGGCATGATGCAGCCGAAACTGGCGAAGAAGATCGAGAAGCAGACCCGCGACGAGTTCGCCGAAGGCATCGCCAGCTACGGCACCGACGCCCTGCGCTTCACCTTCTGCTCGCTGGCATCCACCGGCCGTGACATCAAGTTCGACATGGGCCGCGTCGAAGGCTATCGCAACTTCTGCAACAAGATCTGGAACGCGGCGCGCTACGTGCTGGACAAGGGCGAAGACTGTGGCCAGAACGGCGAAGCCTACGAACTGTCGCTGGCCGATCGCTGGATCATTTCGCAGCTGCAACGCACCGAAGCCGAAGTGACCCGCCAGCTCGATCAGTTCCGTTTCGACCTGGCGGCACAAGCCTTGTACGAGTTCATCTGGAACCAGTATTGCGACTGGTACCTGGAGCTGTCCAAGCCGGTGCTGTGGGACGAAAACGCGCCGGTCGAACGCCAGCGCGGCACCCGTCGCACCCTGGTGCGTGTACTGGAAGTCGCCCTGCGTCTGGCGCATCCGTTCATGCCGTTCATCACCGAAGAAATCTGGCAGCGCATCGCGCCGCTGGCCAGTATCGAAGGCAAGACGATCATGCTGCAACCTTGGCCAGTGGCCAACGAAACACGCATCGATCAGGCGGCCGAAGATGACATCGAATGGCTCAAGGGCCTGATGCTCGGAACCCGTAACATCCGTGGCGAAATGAACATCGGCCCGGGCAAACCGCTGCCGCTGTTCCTGAAGAACGTAAGCGCCGAGGATCAGCGTCGTCTGACCGAGAACGAAGCCCTGCTGAAGAAGCTGGCGCGCCTCGAATCGATCACCGTACTGGCTGCCGGCGACGAAGCTCCGCTGTCCGCCACCGCGCTGGTCGGCGAGATGGAGGTGCTGGTGCCAATGGCTGGCCTGATCGACAAAGGTGCGGAACTGGCGCGTCTGGACAAGGAAATCCAGCGTTTGCAGGGTGAAGTGCAACGTGTCGGCGGCAAGCTGTCCAATGCCGGTTTCGTTGACAAGGCGCCAGCCGAAGTCATCGACAAAGAACGCGCCAAACTGGCCGAGGCCGAACAGGCCCTGGGCAAGCTGGCCGAGCAGCATGCGCGGATTGCCAGTTTGTAACGGCAGATCGCAATGAAAGAGGGAGGCCTGCAATGGTCTCCCTTTTTTGTGCCTGCCATGTTTTCACAACTCAGGAAGATCCCACAGGGTTATGTGCTGATTACCACAATTGGGTTCACATCGGCCGGATGTGGGACAATGCCCGCCACTTTCAGCCATACCCGAATCGACCACACCCATGACCGCCCCCCGCTCCCCCAAGCCTGCGCGCCAAAAACCTGCTCCGAAGACTCCGGCCACGGCCGTCGCCCCGAAGGAAAAGGCCAGCCTGCACCCGCGCAATCGCCATCAGGGTCGCTACGACTTTCCGGCGCTGATCAAAAGCGCCCCGGAACTGAAGAAGTTCGTGATCATCAATCCGTACGGCAAGGAAAGCATCGACTTCGCCAGCCCGGAAGCCGTGCGGGTGTTCAACCGGGCGCTGCTCAAGTCGTTCTATGGCATCGCTCACTGGGACATTCCGGCCGACTACCTGTGCCCACCGGTGCCAGGCCGTGCCGATTACGTGCACTTCCTCGCCGACCTGCTGGCCAGCAGCAATGACGGTGTGATCCCCCGGGGCGCCGCCGTGAAGGTGCTGGACATCGGCATGGGCGCCAACTGCGTGTATCCGCTGATCGGTTACAGCGACTATCGCTGGCAGTTCCTTGGCTCCGATATCGATGCGACCGCCGTTGCCGCGGCGAAGGCCATCATTCAATCCAATGGCCTGAACAAAGCGATCCAGGTACGCCAGCAGAGTAATCCCAAGCAGATCCTCACAGGCCTGCTGGAGAGCGCAGAGCGGTTCGACCTGACCATGTGCAACCCGCCATTCCACGCCTCGCTGGACGAGGCCACACGGGGCAGCACGCGCAAATGGCGAGCCTTGGGCAAAGCCGATCCGAAACGCAAGCTGCCGGTGTTGAACTTTGGCGGGCAAGCGGCGGAATTGTGGTGTGAGGGCGGAGAGGTGCGTTTCGTCACGCAACTGGTCAGCGAGAGCGTGCAGGTGGCACAACAAGTACTGTGGTTCAGCACGCTGGTGTCAAAGGCGTCGAACCTGCCGGCGATCCAGACCGCCTTGAAAAGGGCCGGCGCGCTGGACAGCCAGGTGGTCGAAATGGGCCAGGGACAAAAGCAGAGCCGCTTCGTCGCCTGGACCTTCCAGACCAACGCGCAGCAACAGGCCTGGCGCCAGGCGCGATGGACCAAGGCTTCAGCGGAGTAGTTGTAGCGGACAAAAAAACCGTGCCCGGATTGTTCCAGTGCACGGCTTTTAACAAGTCTACTTGTGAACAACTTCGACCAGACCTTGATCAACAACCAGTTCAGCAACTTTTACTAATAAGTTTCGCATCAGCGTTTCGCCGGGCGAATTAGCTCGTTGAATTTACACGCACGCGGTTCCTTGCTCTCGCAATAGTACTGGGAATACCACTGCGTCCACGGATCCTTGATATCAATACTTACCAAAGTTTCTTTTTCTTTTTCTTTGCCCTGAAATCTCATATCCACCGCATCACCCTTTTGCAACAGGTAACCACAGCGCAGGATTTCGCCAATGACAGTGCTACCCTCGACATCCGTGTGAGATTTGAATACTGCTACGTCGAACTCACCCACCGGCCCACGGCCCTTTTGGGACACGCCGTACCACTCACCATCGCCGCTGACGATAGAGGCTATATAAACACCTGGAGCCTCCTCCTTGATGTCGGAAGGGTTTGGGCAGTACTCCGTGACATTTGCCCAGGCATGACCGGACGAAAGAATAGATATACACATCACTAGCTGTTTAAATTTCATAGAACCTTCCTGTAACTAACAACTGGAATTTAGTTTTTAGCTTTTACGCAAAGCCGAGCGCCACACCTGTTCGATACTACCGACTCAAGGCATACACTCAACTATCAGTGGCGTAGGAAAGTTCTCTATATATACGTGGAAAAAATGATCGTTGCGACAGACACAAAAAAACCGTGCCCGGATCGCTCCGGCGCACGGTTTTTTTAACAAGTCTTACTTGTTGACAGCGTCGGTCAGGCCTTTGGCCACAACCAGCTTGATCACTTTCTTGGCAGCGATTTCGATGGCAGCGCCAGTCGAAGGGTTACGGCCAGTACGGGCAGGGCGTTCAGTCACTTTCAGTTTGCCGATGCCTGGAAGAGTGATTTCGCCGCCGTTTTCCAGCTGATCGGCAACGATTTGGCCCAGTTGGTCCAGAGCGTTACGCGCGGTGGTTTTCGGCGCGTCGATAGCTTCAGCGATGTCGGCGATCAGTTGGTCTTTAGTAAGAGCCATTTAGTGTTCCTTCCCTATCAAATTCATATGGATTGCAGAGTGCAATGTCAGCCATCGAGCCCGATCTTCTGGATCTGGCACCCTCGGCCAAATAACCTCGGGATCGGGGTTATAGATACCGAAATCAGGGTTTGGTTCGACCTGACAAATGCTGACTGCACGCTTAACGCAGTGACTTCGCGCAAGACCGGGCAAAGCTAGCACACAGACGTGGAAATATCCGCCTCTAGCTACCCATTTGGTCAGCTTTATTGCGCTAAAACAGGAAAAAAACGCATAAGCGCCGTCGGTCGCCCGTCAATTGCCCTTCGCACCGCGCCAAAACCAGTGGTTGCGGTACACTGGGCGCTTTTTCGGGGGAGCACGCCCTCCTCTCTTCATTCAGCCGAGAAGCCCATGCCGATCCGTCATTGCATCGTCCACCTGATCGACAAAAAACCCGACGGCACACCCGCAGTTCTCCACGCCCGTGACTCTGAGCTGGCTGAGTCCGCGGCCATCGAGAACATGCTCGCCGACCTCAACGAAAGCTATAACGCCAAACAGGGTAAAGCCTGGGGCCTGTTCCATCCGGAATCCGGCGCGTTCCCGTTCAGCGGCTGGCTGAAGGAGTACCTCGAGGGCGGCCAGGATTTCACTGCATTCAGCCGTGTGGCAGTCGAGCATCTGCAAAAGCTGATGGAAGAGTCGAACCTGTCGGTCGGCGGCCACGTGCTGTTCGCGCACTACCAACAAGGCATGACCGACTACCTGGCCATCGCCCTGCTGCACCACAGTGAAGGCGTGGCCGTGACCGACGAGCTGGACGTGACCCCGTCCCGTCACCTGGACCTTGGCCAGTTGCACCTGGCCGCGCGGATCAACGTTTCCGAGTGGCAGAACAACAAACAATCCAAGCAGTACATTTCGTTCATAAAAGGCAAGAACGGCAAAAAGGTTTCGGAGTATTTCCGCGACTTCATCGGCTGTCAGGAAGGCGTCGACGGTCCGGGTGAAACCCGCACCCTGCTCAAAGCCTTCAGCGATTTCGTCGAAAGCGAAGACCTGCCGGAAGACGACGCCCGCGAGAAGACCAAGACCCTGGTGGATTACGCCAGCAGCCAGGCGAAACTCGGCGAACCGATGGGTCTGGAAGAATTGTCAGGGCTGATCGACGAAGAACGCCCGAAGGCCTTCTACGATCACATCCGCAACAAGGATTACGGTCTGTCGCCGGAAATCCCGGCCGATAAACGCACCCTGAACCAGTTCCGCCGGTTCACTGGCCGCGCCGAAGGCCTGTCGATCAGTTTCGAAGCGCACCTGCTGGGCTCGAAGATCGAGTACGACGAAGAAGCCGGCACGTTGATCATCAAGGGCCTGCCCACTTCGCTCACCGATCAGTTGAAGCGTCGCAACTGATGCTCGGCGGCGTACTGAAAAAATTCCTGCTGATCCTGCTGGTGGTCGTGGCTTATCAGAACTGGGGCAAGATCGAGCGAGTGTTCAATCCTTCGCAGGTGGTGCCTGCGCAGACGGAGGCCCAGGCCAACGTCGTGCTCTACGCCACCGAGTGGTGTGGTTACTGCAAGCTGACCCGGCGCTTTCTCGATCAGAAAGGCATTCCGTACAAGGAATTCGATATCGAAAAGGATGCCGACGCTCGCAAGGACTATGCAGCCTTGGGTGGCGGCGGGATTCCGATCATCGATGTAAACGGAACCCTGATTCGCGGGTATGACCCGGATGCGATTTTGGCTGCGTTGAAATAACTGTGGGAGCGAGCTTGGTCCGGGCGGCGTTCCGACGATGAGGCCAACACATCCAACAATCTTGTTGAATGTCAGTCCGCCATCGCGAGCAAGCTCGCTCCCACAAGTTTCTTTCAGCAGGCTTCGATCCGGAAACCAAACCGCGGAAAGTGCACATGCACCACACCGCCACGCTCGTCCTTGCGTCGCACGATCAATTCTTCGCTACCGGCAAACAGCAGCTCTCCCACGACCGGATCAACGCCATAGTCCGTGGCCGCGATCACTACCTGTTGCCCCGCCTTGAATCCATTGGGATCGACAAACTGCTCATCCGGCAATGCCGCTGGCGTGGACGCGCGCGCCACTGCCAGAGCCTCCTCGGAGCTCATCTCGCTGGACGCACCATGACCGAAGCCCAAAACCCTCGCATGCCAGGCGACAACCGCCGGATAAGCATCGACCAGGGGCGCCGTGACCGGCGTCGCCTTGAGAAACCACAGCGAATGAGCCAAAGCGAAGTCGGCAATCGACGGTTCGCCAAACAGGTAATCGCCTTCTTCGCGCTGCAACTGTTGCTCCAGGCGAGACATGATCGTCGGCCACTGGTGTCTGGCCTGCTCGGCGGACAGTTTTGTCGCACTACCACCACTGAACAAACCGGCGCGGTCGGCCAGAAACGCCTTGATCGCTTCCGGCGACAAATTGCCAAAGCGCACCGCTATCGATTCCGGCTGGAACACCAGGCTGACCGCATGCTGGAACACCACCGAATCGGCCCAGGCAGCAAACGATGCGGCGATCATTTCCTGACCTTCCGGGAAGAACGCTGGCAAGGCTTTTTCCTGTTCCAGTCGCCGGGCGATCAATGCCGTGTCGCAATAAATATCGGCACCGACCTGCAACACCGGCGTCTTGCGATAGCCACCGGTCAACGCCGTGAGATCCGGTTTGGGCATCACTGGCGAGATCTTCACCGAACGCCAGGACAAGCCCTTGAAGCCCAGCAGCAGGCGAGCCTTCTCGGCAAAGGGGGACGTCGGGTAATGATGCAGAATCAACTCGGACATGCTCGGCTCCGCCGCAAGGATCAGGAATCCGCAGCTTAGCGCGCAATCAGCTGGCAGCCTACAGATCTGCCTGATGGGAACTGATCATTCAGGGTGATAAGCCAGAGGCGGCGCTCGCCACCAGGCATTCCTTTGCGCTCTTCTTGAGCTGCTTGATCAGCCGTTCCTGACGCAACGCATCGCTTTTGTCGCGACAGCGTTCGGTGTAGACCAGGGCCATGGCCGGGCTGGAAAGAAAGAATCGCGCGCCCTTGCCGCTTTGATGCTTGGCGAAACGACGCACGGGATCATCGCTGATCCCACAATAGAGCGAACCGTTCGCAGCACGAACGAGGTAGACGAACCAGGTTTTGCTCGCGGGGGTGTCGGCGGCGACGGGGCTTTCGCTGAGGGTGGTCACGTAACGTTCAGGGCTTGAAAGGAAACAAGCCGCGATCTTATCAGCGACTGGCCTGGAATGCCTTCAGCCCCTTCAGGGCCTGTGAGCGAACGGCGTTGCGGACAAGTGGCGTCCAGCCCAGCAGCAAGCCTTTGAAACCCAGGGCCTGACGCGACCATGTCCACAGGTCGAAACTGTCGTGATGCTCGCAGATCTTGCCATCGCGAAAGACAAAGCGTGCCTGGATGTCATTGACCACGGCATTGCCGGTCTGACTGAACAGATAGGTCGCGACCCAATGGGCGCTACCGGTACGTTCATCGGCACGGACATGATCGAAGGTCAGGGAGAAATCCTTGGCGCGGCTGGTGAGCATGCACCACATATCGCCAGCATCACGACCACGAAGCTCGCCGAACGCCGGGTCACTGAACACCACGTCATCGGTGTAGCAGGCAGCCATCGCTTCGCCATCGAGACGCTGGAAGGCTTGGTAGAACCGGGTGATCAAGGCGCTGTGGACTTCACTCATGGGCAGACTTCCTGTTGTGCAATGGGTATCGAAAGATTGCCAGCACGATAGTCTGCAAATGGGTCGAACACTATCGGCATTCGCAAGACGAATACCGACAGTGTGCGGGGATCAGACCTTTTCGCTTTCGACCTGCACGTACAACGCACGTCCGGCCCCCAGACCGGCGAGAATCGCACCAAGGCCGATGACACCGAAGATCCAGCCCACTGCCGTCCAGCCGCCGGTCCRGTCATGCACGATACCGACCGCGAACGGCCCCATGGACGCCAGGGTGTAACCGAAGCCCTGGGCCATGCTCGACAGGTTCGCCGCCACATGGGAGTCCCGCGAGCGCAGCACAATCAGGGTCAACGCCAGGCTGAACGTGGCGCCCTGCCCCAACCCGAGTACGATCGCCCAGCCCCACAAGCCTTCGATCGGTGCATACAGGCAACCAAACAGACCACCGAGGGTCAGGGCCATCACGATCACGATTGCCAGGCGCTGATCCTTGCCGCGCGTTGCCAGCCATGGCGCGGCGAGGGAACTGACCAGTTGAACGATCACCGAACCCGAGAGCACCAGCCCGGCCTGGGTCGGAGTCAGGCCGCGCCCGATCAGAATCGACGGCAACCAGCCGAACACGATGTAGGCCAGGGACGATTGCAGGCCCATGTACAGGGTCACCTGCCAGGCCAGCGGATCGCGCAGCAAGCCTCGAACGCGATAGGCGACGTTGTGCGCTCCGTGTTTCTGGCCGACTTGCGGCAGCCAGAACAGTGCCGCCGCAAATGCCGGAATGACCCAGAAGCCGAGACCCAGCGCCCAGCTTTTGTCGAAATGCTCGCTCAGCGGCACCGTCGCACCCGCCGCCATCGCCGCGCCCAGACACAGGGCCATGGTGTAGACGCCGGTCATGGTTCCGGCCTGTTTCGGAAAATCGCGCTTGACGATGCCCGGCAGCAACACGCCGATCACGCCGATGCTGGCGCCGGCCAGTACGCTACCGGCAAACAGGCCGATTTCACCGAACGAACTGCGCAGGATGATCCCGCCCGCCAGGGTCAAAAGAATGCCCAGCACCACCCGCTCCGCACCAAATCGTCGCGCCAGCACCGGCGCCAGCGGCGCAAACAGGCCCAGGCAAAGCACCGGCAACGTGGTCAGCAATCCTGCCGCGGACGCYGACAAACCAAGGGACTTCGAGACCTCACTGAGCATCGGCGCCATGCTCGACAGCGCCGGGCGCAGGTTCAGCGCCACCAGTATCAGGCCCATCAGCAACAGCCATGGCCGGCGCAAAACCGGGTGGGTTTGCTGGACCTGTTCGTCATCCGCCTCGGCGTCGATCAGCAGCTCTTCCAGCTCTGCCGAGCGTTTCAGGGTTGTGGATAACTCACTGCGGTGCATGGACTTCTCGGTTTCAAGGTTCATTGATCAACTGCCTCGACAGGGCTTTGGCCCGTTCCGGGTCGCGTTGTTCGACGGCATCGAGCAATTCGATGTGCAGGTCGAACACTTCCTGGCGGCGCGGGACGATGCTCAGGGTCTGGCGCAACTGCGCGCCGACGATGCTGGAGAAATAGCGGTACAACTCGCTGAGGGTCGGGTTGTGCGCGGCGTCCACCAGACGGCGGTGGAACACCAGGTCGCAGGCGATATAGGTATCGAGATCGCCGTGATAGTGGCTGCCGCTGACACCCAGGGCCTCGCGCAATGCCACCAGGTCCTCATCGGTACGGCGCACTGCCGCCAGGCCAATGGCCTCGACTTCGAGGATGTGCCGGGTTTCCCGGGCCTGTTCAAGGGAGCAACGGGACAGCGCCTTCAAGGTATCGAGCGGATCGATCACCGCGCGCAGGTAACTGCCGTCGCCCTGACGGATTTCGATCAACCCGGAAAACGCCAACACGCGCATGGCTTCGCGCACGGTGTTACGGCTGATGCCCAGCTCGGCGGACAACTCAGGCTCGGTGGGCAACCGCTGACCCACGACCCAAACGCCTTGGTTGATGCGCAGGCGCAATTGATCCAAAGCCTGATCGACCAGGGATCGTTTTACTAATGGAGAGATTTCTGACATGGAATTCGCCCTCTCATCCAATCATAGGATGAATTTTCTGACATGGTAGTCAGCTTCATCCAATCAGGCAAGCCATCCTCTATCGCGTCTCACCCTGAGGCCTGAAGTCTCCTTAAGGCAAAAGATGAAATTCCTGACGACTGAAAGTGATTTCCCACCCAGGCCACACGAAAGAGCTGACATCCGAAATTGAGACAGACCATCAGACTTTCGGACTTTGAATGCGGGCACTTACGCTCGAATATCCAAAGGGAATGGGAGCAGCCAATGGAAGAAGTCATTTTCGGCAAGAAGCACAGCCGTCGTTTTTTACTGGAAAAGGATCGGCAACTGCTCGTTGTACGCAGTCAGGCCGGGAGCAAGCTTGATGAGACGTTACGCTGCAAAAAAGCTCGACAGGCATTGGCCAACAGTGAGTTGGTACTGCACATCGAGGACGCCGACGTTCAGCTATTCAAACTGCCGGACAATTCAGATGTAGCCCAATGCAAGGCATTGCTGCGCGAGTTGCCAGACGTACGCTTCGCCGGCAGCGCCCTGGTCGATCCTCATACCCGGGAACCTGTTTTCTACACCGAAAACATTTTCCTGAAGTTCGTCGATCGACTCACTGCGACAGAGTGCCTGGTTATCCTCGACGAATTGGGTTTGACCATCAAACAGCAGGTTCCCTACGCGGCCAACGCCTTTTTCGTATATCACGCACATTGTCACGGCACTGAAGTCTGCTCATTTACACTTCAATTGCTCGATCGTCAGGACGTCGACTACTGCCACCCGGAAATACTGCGTCCGGGGCAACGCCGGGCCATCCATGACAACCAATGGCACCTGAAAAAAACCACCGTCACCTATCAAGTTCAGGTCGATGCCAGCGCCAATGTCGAGGCAGCCCATGCCTTGGCCCAAGGTGAAGGCATCGTGATCGCGATCATCGACGATGCCTTTGATATCGATCACCCCGAGTTCGCCAGTACCGGCAAAATCATCGGAGCGAGAAACTTTGACCGCCATAACGCCCGTCAAGGCCCTCGGCCGAAAAACCCCCTTGAGCGCCACGGTACGGCAGCAGCCGGTGTTGCATGCGCCAATGGTGAAGCCGGCGCCAGCGGCGTGGCCCCTCGAGCCAGTCTCATGCCGTTGAAACTGACCAAGCCACTAGGCGCCCGGGCCGAAGCAGATGCGTTTTTCTGGGCCGCGGACCAAGGGGCCGATATCATTTCCTGCAGTTGGGGGCCGCCGGAAGGACATTGGGCTGACCCTACCGACGCCAGGCACTCTCAGGAGTTTGCGCTGGCCGCGAGCACCCGCCTGGCCATAGAGTACGCAGCGACCAAGGGCCGCCAGGGGAAAGGCTGCGTCATTTTTTTTGGTGCCGGCAACGGCAACGAAAGCGTGGACAACGATGGCTATGCCAGCCATCCCATGGTTATTGCCGTGGGTGCCTGCAATGATCAAAATCGTCGCAGTGCCTACAGTGACTACGGCAAAGCACTGTGGTGTTGCTTCCCCAGCGGGGACCAGCCACACCCGGATCCAAAGTTTAAACCCGCCACCTCAACCCCCCAGACTCGAGGCATTCGAACCACGGATCTGAGCGGCCGGTTTGTCGACCCGATCAATGCTGCCTACACCGATTTGTTCAGCGGCACTTCCAGTGCCTGTCCTGGAGCCGCGGGCGTGGCAGCTCTGGTACTGGGGGTCAACCCGGCACTGGACCGCGGGCGGGTTCGACAGCTCCTCGCCGATTGCTGTGACAAAATCAGCCACGCCGACGACGGTCCCCTCGGTCAATACGATCAAAACGGCCACAGTCATTACTACGGCCATGGTCGCCTCAATGCCCTCCGGGCAGTGCAATTGGCACTGGAACGCGGCAAAACCGCAGACTGACCCAAACACGTAAAAAAAAAGCCCCGCCGATCAATCGGCGGGGCTCTTTGAGACAGTCACTGACCAATCAATGCAGGATCTGGCTCAGGAACAGCTTGGTGCGTTCATTCTGCGGCTTGTCGAAGAAGTCGTTCGGTGCAGCCTGTTCGACGATTTCGCCCTTGTCCATGAAGATCACGCGGTTGGCCACGGTGCGGGCGAAGCCCATTTCGTGGGTCACGCAGAGCATGGTCATGCCGTCTTCGGCCAGGCCGATCATGGTGTCCAGTACCTCTTTCACCATCTCCGGGTCGAGGGCCGAAGTCGGTTCGTCGAACAGCATGATTTTCGGTTTCATGCACAGCGCACGGGCGATCGCCACACGCTGCTGCTGACCGCCGGACAGTTGCCCCGGGAATTTATGCGCCTGCTCCGGAATGCGTACGCGTTCCAGGTAGTGCATGGCGATTTCCTCGGCCTTGCGCTTGGGCATCTTGCGCACCCACATCGGCGCCAGGGTGCAGTTCTGCAAAATGGTCAGGTGCGGGAACAGGTTGAAGTGCTGGAACACCATGCCGACTTCACGACGGATCGCTTCGATCTGCTTGAGGTCGTTGGTCAGTTCCACGCCATCGACCACGATGCGGCCCTGCTGGTGCTCTTCCAGTCGGTTGAGGCAGCGGATGGTGGTGGACTTGCCCGAACCCGACGGCCCGCACAGCACGATACGCTCGCCCTGCTTGACGTTGAGATTGATGTCTTTGAGCACGTGGAACTGGCCGTACCACTTGTTCACGCCCTGCATCTGAATAATGCCTTCAGGGCTCACAGGCTTTTTGATTGCTTCGCTCATTGGAGAACTTCCTAAATTAGGTAGCGACTTAGCGCTTGTGGCCTGTGTCGAGCTTGCGTTCCAGATGCATGGAATAGCGCGACATACCAAAACAGAAAATCCAGAACACCAGGGCGGCGAACACATAGCCTTCGGTGGCCATGCCCAGCCATTTCGGATCGGCGGCGGCTTGCTTGACGCTGTTGAGCAGGTCGAACAGGCCGATGATGATCACCAGGCTAGTGTCCTTGAACAGCGCAATGAAGGTGTTGACGATGCCGGGGATCACCAGCTTCAGGGCTTGCGGCAGAATCACCAGGCCCATGCTGCGCCAGTAGCCCAGCCCCATCGCCGCAGCCGCTTCGTACTGCCCCTTGGGAATCGCTTGCAGACCGCCGCGCACCACCTCGGCCACGTAGGCCGACTGGAACAGGATCACGCCGATCAGCGCCCGCAACAGCTTGTCGAAGTTCATGCCTTCGGGCAGGAACAGCGGCAGCATCACCGAGGACATGAACAGCACCGTGATCAACGGCACGCCGCGCCAGAACTCGATGAAGGTCACGCAGACCACGCGAATCGCCGGCATGTTCGAACGACGGCCCAGAGCCAGGACAATCCCCAGTGGCAGCGCGCCGGCGATGCCGACGGTGGCGATCACCAGGGTCAGCATCAGGCCGCCCCACTGGCTGGTCGCCACGCTGGTCAGGCCGAAGATACCGCCATTCAGCAGGAAGTAGGCAAAGATCGGGTACAGCACCAGGAAGCCCAGCCCGTACACCGCTTTATGGTGAAAGCGCGAGATGAACAATGGCGCCACGCCGACAATCGCCAGCCACACCGTCAGGTCCACGCGCCAGCGCATTTCCGGCGGGTAGTAGCCGTACATGAACTGGCCGAAACGCTGTTGGATGAACACCCAGCAGGCGCCATCCTTGGTGCAGTCGGCGCGGGTGGAGCCCACCCAGTTGGCGTCGAGGATGGCCCAGTGCAGAATCGGCGGCACCACCAGGTAGATCAGGTAGAACGCAAACAGGGTCAGCAGAGTGTTGAGCCAGCTGGAGAACATGTTCGCGCGCATCCACGCCACCGGCCCGAAGACTTTGCTCGGTGGCGGCATGTCAGGTTTGAAAGTATGAGTGCTCATGCGCTTTTCCTTACCGCTCGATCAGCGCAATGCGCTTGTTGTACCAGTTCATCAGCAGGGAAATGCTGATACTGATCGCCAGGTACACGCTCATGGTGATCGCAATCACCTCGATCGCCTGCCCGGTCTGGTTGAGCACGGTCCCGGCGAACAGCGACACCATCTCTGGATAACCGATACCGGCCGCCAGCGAAGAGTTCTTCGCCAGGTTCAGGTATTGGCTGGTCAGCGGTGGAATGATCACGCGCAGGGCTTGCGGGATGATCACCTTGCGCAGGGTCGGGCCGTTGCGCAGCCCAAGCGAATGCGCCGCCTCGGTCTGGCCATGGCTGACCGACTTGATGCCCGAGCGCACGATCTCGGCGATGAACGCCGCGGTGTACACGGTCAGGGCCAGGGTCAGCGCCAGCAGTTCCGGGATCAGCACCCAGCCACCAACGAAGTTGAAGCCTTGCAGCTTCGGCATTTCCCAGTGCAGCGGCGCGCCGAAGATCAGGGCGCACAGCGCCGGGATCACCAGGAACAGCGCAAGGCCGACCCAGAACTTGTGGAACGGCACACCGGTTTCTTCGAAGCGCTTGGTGGCCCAGCGGCTCATCAGCACGATGGCGACGATGGCCACCACGACGCTGACTACGAACGGCCAGAAACCATCCGCCATCAGAGCGGCCGGCATGTTCAAGCCGCGGGCGCTGACAAAGAAGGTGTCGCCGAAGTTATGGCTGTTGCGCGGCCCCGGCATGGTCAGGAACACCGCGAAATACCAGAACAGGATCTGCAGCAGCGGCGGAATGTTGCGGAAGACTTCCACATACACCGTCGCTACCTTGCTGATGATCCAGTTCTTCGACAGCCGTGACACGCCGACGATGAACCCGAGGATCGTCGCCAGGATCACGCCGATGAAGGTCACCAGCAGCGTGTTGAGCAGGCCGATGACAAACACTCGGGCATAGGTGTCCGATTCGGTGTAGTCGATCAGGTGTTGAGCGATGCCGAAACCGGCACTGCGCTCCAGAAAGTCAAAACCGGAGGTAATGCCCCGGTGTTGCAGGTTGGTCTGGGTGTTATCGAACAGATACCAGCCCATCGAGACCACCGCCACAATGGTGATGATCTGGAATAGCCACGCACGCACTTTAGGATCGCTGAGGCTGAGCCTCTGCTTTGGTGCGCCGATTGAATTTTGCATGAAGTGCCCCGCAAATAATGGAACAGAACATCACCCGGCGGTTGGCCCACCGGGTGATAGAACCATCAGCGCACTGGTGGTGCGTATTGAATGCCGCCAGCGTTCCACAGAGCGTTCAGCCCGCGGTCGATTTCCAGCGGAGTGCCCTTGCCGAGGTTTTTCTCGAACACTTCGCCGTAGTTACCCACTTGCTTGACGATCTGCACGACCCAGTCTTTCTTCACTTTCAGGTCTTTGCCGTATTCACCGTCGGTACCCAGCAGACGGGCAACGTCCGGGTTCTTGGTGCCCTTGGCTTCGGCTTCGACGTTCTTCGAAGTGACGCCGGCTTCTTCAGCGTTGAGCATGGCGTAGCCAGTCCAGCGCACGATGGCCAGCCACTCGTCGTCGCCATTACGCACGACCGGGCCCAGAGGTTCCTTGGAAATGGTTTCCGGCAGAACCACGTAGTCCTTCGGCGAAGCCAGCTTGCTGCGTTGGGCGAACAGCTGGGATTTGTCCGAGGTCAGTACGTCGCAACGACCGGATTCCAGCGACTTGGCGCTTTCGTCGGAGGTGTCGAAGGTGATCGGGGTGTATTTCAGGCCGTTGCCGCGGAAGTAGTCGGAAACGTTCAGCTCGGTAGTGGTACCGGCCTGGATGCAGATGGTTGCACCGTCCAGTTCCTTGGCGCTCTTGACGCCCAGCTTGTTGTTTACCAGGAAGCCGATGCCGTCGTAGTAGGTGATGAAGCCCGGGAATTTCAGGCCCATGCCCGCGTCACGGGAGCTGGTCATGGTGGTGTTGCGCGACAGGATGTCGATTTCGCCGGATTGCAGCGCGGTGAAGCGCTCCTTGGCGTTCAACTGGCTGAACTTGACCTTGGTCGCGTCGCCGAAGACAGCCGCCGCTACTGCACGGCAGTAGTCAGCATCGATACCGACGATCTTGCCGGTGGAATCCGGAACCGAGAAGCCTGGCAAGCCATCGCTGACGCCACACTGCACGAAACCTTTCTTCATTACTGCATCCAGGGTTGCGCCCGCCTGGGCAAACCCGCTGACACCGAGTACCGCGGCTGCAGTCACGATAGCCAGGGTGGATTTCAACATCTTCATTCAAACCTCCAGTTTTGCTCTTGTTGTGTCGGAGCGTGAGTCCTGTCGCACCCTTTTGAGGCGTAGTCGACCCGTGTTGGCTTTTTTTGGGGTCAACCGACGTAAGACGTTAGCTATGATTCTAGTAGGAGAAAATCCACATCATGGATTACTCACTTCTCACCAATCGGCCGAACGGGCTGTAGCCCTTTCACGTTCGCGAAGCCCCGTAGCGGCCCTTGGCGAACATCCATCACCGGATTCATTGCTATCCCACAGTCGGCAGTACACTGATAGTGTTACCGCCGGGCGCGAGATGTGTTGCACCGTTTCTCCATAGCAAAGCCCGTACCACACCGCCTGCCAAAGCGCTTCAGCTGCAGGTCAATAGCAAAACTTGTACCCTTGCGACATCTTCTTAACGGATCAACCTGACGCGCACTTCGATCACGCACTTAATGAGCGCGCACGCACAACATTGGAGCAGCCATGACCAACCCCTTGATTCTTGAACCCGTCAAGACCGCAGACGCCTGCGTCATCTGGCTGCATGGCCTGGGCGCCGACCGCTATGACTTCCTGCCGGTGGCCGAAGCGCTACAGGAAAGCCTGTTGAGCACCCGCTTCGTTTTGCCCCAGGCACCGAGCCGCGCCGTGACCATCAATGGCGGTTACGAGATGCCAAGCTGGTACGACATATTGGCCATGAGCCCGGCGCGCGCAATCAATCGCGAACAACTCGAAGAGTCGGCCAACTGGATCATCGAACTGGTTGAGACGCAGCGCGCCAGCGGAATAGACGCCTCGCGGATTTTCCTGGCAGGTTTTTCCCAGGGCGGTGCCGTGGTGTTCCACACCGCATTCCTGAAATGGCAGGGACCACTGGGTGGCGTAGTTGCCCTTTCTACTTATGCACCGACCTTCAGCGACGAACTCCAACTGTCCGCCAGCCAGCAGCGCATTCCGGTGCTGTCGATGCACGGCCAGTATGACGATGTGGTGCAAAACTCGATGGGACGCAGCGCCTACGAGCATTTGAAGCTGCGTGGTGTCACCGTGACATGGCAGGAGTACCCAATGGGTCACGAAGTGTTACCCGAAGAAATTCGCGACATCGGCGTCTGGCTCGCCGAACGCTTGCGCTGAGCATTCAGGATTAAAAGCCCCCTTTGATCCATCCCACTACGCCGCGCCCGCTTCTTGCATTACACTGGCCGGCGTACATTCCTTAACCAATTGATGAGATGACCGTGCTCAAAGCACTCAAGAAAATGTTCGGTAAAAGCGAGACTGAGCAACTCGCGCCAGTTCCCAGCCCTGCGTCTTACGCTCCCGGCCACCGCACCGACGGTAATCTGTCTGAACGGGCCGCCCCTGCTGCGGCACCCAAGCATGAGCCAAAGACCGCAGAAGCTGCCCAGCCTGCGGCAGTAACAGCCCCGGAACAGCCACACAGCGAAACGCCGAAACCCGCCAAACCGCGCCGCGAACCCAAGCCCAAGGCGCCGGTCATCCCATGGAAACTCGAAGACTTCGTCGTCGAACCCCAGGAAGGCAAAACCCGCTTCCACGATTTCAAACTCGCCCCTGAACTGATGCACGCCATCCAGGACCTGGGCTTCCCGTATTGCACGCCGATCCAGGCACAGGTGCTGGGCTTCACCCTCGCGGGCAAAGACGCCATCGGCCGCGCCCAGACCGGTACCGGCAAAACCGCTGCGTTCCTGATCTCGATCATCACCCAGTTGCTGCAAACCCCGCCGCCGAAAGAGCGCTACATGGGTGAACCACGGGCGCTGATCATCGCGCCGACCCGCGAACTGGTAGTACAGATCGCCAAGGACGCCGCCGACCTGACCAAATACACCGGCCTCAACGTCATGACGTTCGTCGGCGGCATGGACTTCGACAAGCAGCTCAAGCACCTCGAGGCCCGCCACTGCGACATCCTCGTGGCCACGCCGGGCCGTCTGCTGGACTTCAACCAGCGCGGCGACGTGCATCTGGACATGGTCGAAGTGATGGTGCTGGACGAAGCCGACCGCATGCTCGACATGGGCTTCATCCCGCAAGTGCGCCAGATCATTCGCCAGACGCCGCCGAAGTCCGAGCGTCAGACGCTGCTTTTCTCCGCGACCTTCACCGAAGACGTGATGAACCTGGCCAAGCAATGGACCACCGACCCGTCGATCGTCGAGATCGAAGCGCAGAACGTGGCCAGCGAAAACGTCGAGCAGCACATCTACGCGGTGGCCGGTGCCGACAAATACAAACTGCTCTACAACCTGGTCAACGACAATGGTTGGGAGCGGGTGATCGTGTTCGCCAACCGCAAGGATGAAGTGCGACGCATCGAAGAACGCCTGGTGCGCGACGGCATCAACGCCGCGCAACTGTCCGGCGACGTGCCGCAGCACAAGCGCATCAAGACCCTGGAAGGCTTCCGCGAAGGCAAGATCCGCGTGCTGGTGGCCACCGACGTGGCCGGCCGCGGCATCCACATCGACGGCATCAGCCACGTGATCAACTTCACCCTGCCGGAAGTGCCGGACGACTACGTGCACCGCATCGGTCGTACCGGTCGCGCCGGTGCCGACGGTGTGTCCATCAGCTTTGCCGGTGAAGACGACTCCTACCAGCTACCGTCCATCGAAGAACTGCTGGGGCGCAAGATCAGTTGTGAAACGCCACCGACGCATCTGTTGCGGGCCGTTGAACGCAAGCGTCCCCATTAAGCGACGCTGAAAAGACAAGCGCAGCCGGAAACGGACTGCGCTTTTTTTTGCTTTGGATATTGCTCGCGATAACTAAAAGTCCATAATAGACAAATTAGTTTACTTTCAATTCCGGAGCCGACCATGTCCAGTACGCCCCAAGTGATCAACCAGAACCAGGCTCGCGAGTTGCTGGCGCAGGTCGACGTACCGCAGATCCTGCGCAAAATGTTCCGTGACCTGGCGACCGGGCAAGCAGTGCAACCGGCGCAGCAACTGGTGGAGTTCCCACAGGCTGCCGGCGACTTCATCAACTACTTGGGTGTGTTGGCCGAAGACGGCGTGTACGGGATCAAGACTTCGCCGTACATCGTCCGTGATCAGGGACCATTGGTGACCGCGTGGACTCTGCTGATGTCGACGCAGACCGGCCAGCCGCTGTTGCTGTGCGACGCCGGTGAACTGACCACCGCACGCACCGCCGCGACCACCGCCGTAGCGGTCGACGCCCTCGCGCCGCTCTCAGCCAATCGCCTGGCCATCATCGGCAGCGGTAAAGTGGCCCAGGCGCACCTGCACTACGTGAAAGGCCTGCGCGACTGGCAAAGCATCAACCTGTACGCGCCGAGCCTGAGCGACGATCCTGACACCGTCGGTCTGCTGAAAAACATCGAGCCACGCCTGAACATCCTCGACAGTCGCGAAGCCGCCGTTGAGGACGCCGACGTGATCATGCTCTGCACCTCCTCCCCCGGCCCGGTGATCGACCCGTCTCACTTACGCAAACCGGCACTGATCACCTCCATCAGCACCAATGCGCCGCGCGCCCACGAAGTGCCGCCCCAGAGCCTCAACGATATGCAGGTATTCTGCGACTATCGACTGACCACCCCGGGCTCGGCCGGAGAAATGCTGATCGCCACCGAGCAGCACGGCTGGGACACGAGCGCGATTGTCGGCGACCTGCCCGACCTGCTCAGCGAAAAAGTCCTGCGACCGGATTACGATCGCCATGTGTTTTTCCGCTCCATCGGCCTGGGTCTGGAAGACATTGCGCTGGCCAATGCGATCTATCGCCTATCTCACTAACACCACAATCCCCTGTAGGAGCGAGCCTGCTCGCGATGGACATCAATGTGTCAGATACACCATCGCGAGCAGGCTCGCTCCTACAGGGAGATCTCTTCAATTTTGAGAATTGCGCCCCAACTGGAGACGTTCATGAGCCAGGCAGACTTCATCATCATCGGCGGCGGGATTGCCGGTGCTTCCACGGGTTTCTGGCTGTCGCAGCACGGCCGCGTGATCGTGCTCGAACGCGAATCCCATCCGGCCTATCACTCCACCGGCCGGTCGGCGGCTCTGTACACCGCGGCCTACGGCACCCCGCAAGTACGGGCGTTGACCCTGGCCAGCCGGGACTTTTTCGACAACCCACCCAGCGGTTTCTGCGAACACCCACTGCTGACCCCGCGCGGCGAAATGACCGTGGACTTGACCGGTGACCCGGACGAACTGAACAGGCAATACCAGAGCGCAAAAACCTCGGTGCCAGAGATGCAATTGCTCGGCGTCGACGAGGCCTGCGCGTTGGTGCCGATCCTGCGCCGGGAAAAGGTCCACGGCGCCATCTACGACCCGACCGCCAGCGACATCGACACCGATGCCCTGCACCAGGGCTATTTGCGCGGTATCCGCCGCAACCAGGGCGAAGTGCATACCGACAGCGAAGTCATCAGCCTGAGCCGTGACGGCCAGGGTACATGGCACGTCCAGACCGGCAGCCAGACGTTCAGCGCGCCGATCATCATCAACGCCGCCGGCGCCTGGGCCGACAAGATCGGTGAATTGGCCGGCGCCAAGCCCCTGGGCCTGCAACCCAAACGCCGTGCCGCGTTCATCTTCGCCGGCCCCGAAGGCGTGGACATCCATCATTGGCCGATGCTGGTCAGCCTCGACGAATCCTTCTACATGAAACCCGACGCCGGGATGTTCCTCGGTTCGCCGGCCAACGCCGACCCGGTGGAACCCCACGATGTGCAGCCCGAAGAACTGGACATTGCCATGGGCATCTACCAGATCGAAGAAGCCACGACCCTGACCATTCGCCGCCCGACCCGCACCTGGGCCGGCCTGCGCAGCTTCGTCAGCGACGGCGACTTGCTGTCCGGCTTCGATCCACAGGTACCGGGGCTGTTCTGGGTCGCGGCACAGGGCGGTTATGGCATTCAGACTTCGCCGGCCATGGGCCAGGCCAGCGCAGCGCTGGTGCGCGGCGCCGCATTGCCCGAGTCGCTCGGCCGTTTCGGCCTGAATGCCGAAATGCTCTCCCCTGCCCGCCTCGGCTGACCCTGATCCTCAGGTGACGTGCCCCCACGATTACGGCACACTTTCAGCGCCCCTTTGATAGGGCGCTGACGCTGCCTGGAGTTCCACTGTATGAACGCCCCCGAAATAGACTCGGTCCCGAACACTGCGTCGCTGGATAACTTCCGGGCGATCGCCGATGCCATCGCCACACTGTTCTTTCCCCACGCCGAAGTGGTGCTGCACGACCTGCGCACGCAAAAGGTCGACTACATCGCCAACAATCTGTCCAAGCGGGAAATCGGCGACGACTCGGCGCTGGAAGACATGCTCAGCGACAATGTCAGCGAACGAAACATCGGGCCGTACGAAAAGCTCAACTGGGATGGTCAGAAGATTCGTAGCCTCAGCACAGTGCTACGGGACAGCGAAGATCGTCCGCTGGCGATGTTGTGCATCAACTTGAATATTTCGTTGTTCGAAAATGCCAAGGCCGCTTTGGACCTGTTCCTGTCGCCGACCAAGCTGATCCCGCAACCGGATGCACTGTTCCGCGATGACTGGCAGGAACGGATCAACACCTTCCTCCACGCCTGGTTGCGCGAGCGCCAGCTGAGCCTGAACCTGCTGACTCGCGACCACAAACGTGAGCTGGTGCTGGCGTTGCACGCCGAAGGCGCGTTCAAGGGCAAAAGCGCATCGAACTACGTGGCCAATGTGCTGAACATGGGCCGGGCAACGGTGTACAAGCATTTGAAGGAATTGAAGGGCTAGGCCCTGAGATTTGTATTGTTTGATCTGACCTCATCGCGAGCAAGCTCGCTCCCACATTGGTTCTGCGTAAAACACAAATTCTGTGTTCTGCAGAGATCCCTGTGGGAGCGGGCTTGCCCGCGATGGCGATCTATCAGTCGCCGTAGATATCGGACTTGAAATACTTATCGGAAATCTTCTGGTACTCGCCACTGCTGCGAATGCCATCAATGGCCGTGTTCAGCTCACTGACCAACTCGGTATTGCCCTTGCGCACGGCAATCCCGGCCCCCTCGCCTACATACTTCGGATCTTTCAGCTCCGGCCCGACAAAGGCGTAACCCTGGCCACGGGGCATCGACAGGAAATCATTCAGCGGAATGGTGTCGGCAAAAATCGCGTCGAGGCGACCGGCTGCCAGGTCCATGTAGATTTCTTCGTTGTTGCTGTAGCGCTTGACGTTGATGCCCTTGGGTTCGAACACCTCGGTGGCGTAACGGTCGGTGGTGGTGGCGCGCTGCACGCCGACGGACTTGCCCTTGAGGCTGGCGTACTGGTCATCCACCACCGCGCCGTCCTTCATTACCAGACGCGACGAGGTGAAATAGTACTTGTGGGTGAAGTCCACCGACTTCTTGCGGTCTTCGTTGATGGTCATGGACGACAGCGCCATGTCGATTTTCTTCACCTTCAGAGAAGGAATCAGACCGTCGAACTCGCCTTCGACCCACACACACTTGGCCTTCATCTGCGCGCACAGGGCATTGCCGATGTCATAGTCGAAACCGACGATTTCGCCTTTGTCGGTTTTCGAGGCGAACGGTGGGTAAGCGGCTTCAATGCCAATGCGCAGGGTTTTCTCGGCGGCGAATACAGAACTGCACGCCAACAGGCTCAAGGCCAGACCGGTGATGAGGGGGAACTTCTTCATGTTCGTTTTCTCGCGGTTGTTGTTGGTTTGGCAAGACAGAAGAAAAAGCTGAAACGGGTCGAAACCTTTTTTGTACTTATAATTCCATACTGGACTTTTATGTATAAATCGTCAATGAGGCAAATGCAGCCCGTGCCGGCCGATGGTCGGGTGGTGAATCATCAAGATTTTTAGTGGTGCCAATGACGCCATCGCGAGCAAGCTCGCTCCCACAGTAGATCTGGTTGAACACAAATTTTGTGTACGACACAGAACCCTGTGGGAGCGAGCTTGCTCGCGATGACTGACTCAAGAACGCCGCAGAAACTACTGCTTCCAGCGATCCGCCGCCGCATGATCACTGTCACGCCCCTCAACCCATCGCGGCCCATCACTGGTGTTTTCTTTCTTCCAGAACGGTGCACGGGTTTTCAGGTAATCCATGACAAAGGCGCAGGCGTCGAACGCCGCCTGACGATGGGCACTGGCCGCGCCGACGAAGACAATCGGCTCGCCCGGTTCCAGGGCGCCGATGCGGTGCAACACTTCGAGCTTGAGCAGCGGCCAGCGCTGTTCGGCCTCGGTGGCTATCTTGCCGAGGGCCTTTTCGGTCATGCCCGGATAATGCTCGAGGAACATCCCGGCAACGTCGAGGCCGTCATTGAAATCACGTACGTAGCCGACAAAACTCACCACCGCCCCCACGCCGACATTGGCGTCATGCATGGCGTTGACCTCGGCTCCCGGATCGAATGCTGTGGATTGCACGCGAATGGCCATGGCTCAGCCTCCGGTCACGGTCGGAAAGAACGCCACTTCATCGCCCTCGCTGACCGGCTCGTCGAGCTGGCAGAGGTCTTCGTTGCGGGCGCACATCAGGTTTTGCTCGCTCAACACCTCGGCACCGTCGCGTTGAGCCAACAATGCGCGGACGTCATCAATGGTGGCAAAATCGCCTTGAACCTTCACAGAGTCCAGGCCTAGCGCTTCACGATAACGAGCGAAAAATTTCACGGTAACGTTCATGACTGCTCCGCCTGGAAATGCCCGCTCTTGCCGCCGACCTTCTCCAGCAGACGCACGCTTTCGATGGTCATGCCGCGGTCCACGGCCTTGCACATGTCGTAGATCGTCAGCGCGGCGACACTGGCAGCGGTCAGCGCCTCCATCTCGACGCCGGTCTGCCCGGACAGCTTGCAGCGCGCCACGATGCGCACCGAATCGTCGCCTTCGGCACTGAGCTCGACCTTGACGCCGGTCAGCATCAGCGGATGGCACAGGGGAATCAGATCGCTGGTTTTCTTCGCCGCCTGAATGCCGGCAATGCGCGCCACGGCAAACACATCACCCTTGGGGTGGCCACCGCTGACGATCATCTGCAGGGTTTCGGGCAGCATGCGCACCAGCGCTTGGGCGGTCGCCTCACGGAACGTCACGGCTTTTTCAGTGACGTCGACCATGTTGGCGCGACCTTGGGAATCGAGATGAGTCAGCACGGGATTACTCCTGATCAGGAGCGTCGATTGTAAACCTGCGGGTCAATTTTTCGCACGCTTGATTATCGGCACACCACAAACCAATGTGGGAGCGAGCTTGCTCCGGGCGGCGTTCCGACGATAGTGGCCTGTCATTAACCCGAGATGTCGACTGACACACCGTCATCGCGAGCAAGCTCGCTCCCACAGGTTCTTCATACACACGGACTCGGTGGACAGTTTCAGATGCGATTCCTTATTAAGTTTTAAAAACACAAATTAAAGTCATACCAAACAACAGAAAGAAATGTAACAAAAGCCTACTGAAAATTCGCTTTTCCTGACATCACTGATCAATTTTAATGGGTGCGCCAGCCGATAAGTTACTGATTATTTTATAACAAATTTCGACGTGAGAATTTTCCGTAAGTACGCACTCATGGCCGCCATGAAACTTCCTACAACTAAATATTAGACCGATTTGTTAATTCGAGAAAAAATGACCAGCAAAGCTAACGATCTTAAAAATTTCAGCACTGAGGTATCGCATTAGGTTTTTTCTACTGACCTCCGGCAGCAGCTCAACGGGGCAGGTCCTACACTTCAACCATGGTGGCACACGGGAGACCAGTCATGTCAGCGCGGACAATTCACTCAGGAAAACACATCGTAATCTCTCACTGCCGGGACTGCGACATCCCTGGCTACATGATTATTTCTCTTAAGCGGGACATATCAAGACTCGCAGAACTAAATCCGGCTGAAAGTGCTGAACTGATGAAAGGCTTGGCATTTACGGAGCGAGCTTTAAATACTCTATTTTCTCCTGAGAAAATATACATAATGCGTATTTCCGAGCTCAATCATGAGCTACATTTTCATGTTTTCCCCAGGTATGCCTCCGTGACCCAGTTATATTTGGCGGAACACAATGAACGTATTATTGATGGCCCCTTCTTTTTCAGCTGGACGCGAAAAAAGTTTAGTAGCTCACAGCCTGAGCCGAGCCAAGAGGTATTGAACGCTCAATCAATTCTGACGGAAACCCTCAAGGGCTATTTTTCGCAATCTCTGTAAACAAGACTGCTTTCGGCCCCAGGCTTTGCAGAAACACATTCATCGGTATTGGGTCTGCCCTGAGGCACGGGCCTTTACGTGGCGTACAAAAAAACCGGGCGACCTCGCGGCCGCCCGGCTCCGGTGGACAGTTACAAATGCGATTCGGCGTATTCGGCCAGGATCGAGCGTGGTACCCCTTGCAGGGTGATGTGCACCCCGTTCGGGAAGTCCTTGAAGCGTTCAGTGAGATAGGTCAGCCCGGAGCTGGTCGCGGACAGGTAAGGGGTGTCGATCTGCGCCAGGTTGCCCAGGCACACCACTTTGGAACCGGCGCCGGCACGGGTGATGATGGTTTTCATCTGGTGCGGCGTGAGGTTCTGGCATTCGTCGATCAGGATCAGGCTCTGCTGGAAGCTGCGACCCCGGATGTAGTTGAGGGATTTGAACTGCAACGGCACTTTGCTGAGGATGTAGTCAACGCTGCCATGGGTGCTTTCGTCATCCATGTGCAAGGCTTCGAGGTTGTCGGTGATGGCGCCCAGCCACGGCTCCATTTTTTCCGCCTCGGTGCCGGGCAGGAAGCCGATTTCCTGGTCCAGGCCCTGCACGCTGCGGGTGGCGATGATGCGGCGATAACGTTTGCTGACCATGGTCTGCTCGATCGCAGCGGCCAGCGCCAGGATGGTTTTACCCGAACCTGCGGCACCCGACAGGTTGACCAGGTGGATATCCGGATCGAGCAAGGCGTACAACGCCAGGCTCTGATAGATATCACGCGGCTTGAGGCCCCAGGCTTCCTGGTGCAGCAGCGGTTCCTGGTGCAGGTCGAGAATCAGCAAGCGGTCCTCTTCGATCTCCTTGATCCAACCGACAAAGCCCTGTTCATCAATGATGAATTCGTTGATGTGCACCGCCGGCAGGTTGTCGATCAACTGCACCTGATGCCAGGTGCGGCCGTGGTCCTGACGGGTTTCGACCTTGCTCACGCGGTCCCAGAAAGAGCCGGTCATGTTGTGGTAGCCGTTGGGCAGCAAGGACACGTCATCGACCAGTTGGTCGGTGCTGTAGTCCTCGGCCTCGATCCCGCAGGCGCGCGCCTTGAGGCGCATGTTGATGTCTTTGGTGACCAGCACCACGGGCTTTTTCGGGTCGCGCGCGTGCAGGTCGATCAGCTGGTTGATGATTTTGTTGTCGTTCAGGTGCTCGGGCAGAATCAGATGCGGCTCGGCATTCCTGATCATCAGAATTGACAGCAAACCCTTGGGTCCGCTTTTGCCACGCTGGATCGGCACACCCTGCTCGACATCCTCGGGTGAGGCATCGCCCAGGGTCTTGTCGATCAGGCGGATGGCCTGGCGGCATTCGGCGGCAACGCTGTGATGCCCGCTCTTGAGCTTGTCGAGCTCTTCAAGCACGGTCATCGGGATCGCGACGTGGTGTTCTTCGAAGTTGAGCAGCGCGTTTGGATCGTGAATCAATACGTTGGTATCGAGTACATAAAGGATTGGCTGGTTGGAAGAAGAGCTACGTCCGTGATCATCCATACTCGGTCACCTTTGTGGGAGCCAGTCGACGCAATACCTTGACGGTGCTGCGCCTCGAAGTGACTGCCGAATACACCTGCGGGGACTCAAGTGTTCTGCATACATGCGGGGTCTTGGAAGACGCCACCTGTGTTGCAGGTTTCGGCGGTCTGTCTTCGTAATACTCCAAAACGTATGACAGAAAAAAGTACTTTGACGCTTTTTTGAAGTTTATTTTTCAGAATGACCAATAGCACTTGGCGGACTGCCATCACCCGTTTACAGTCGTAAGTCGACCTGCAACGAATCCCCTTCCAAAATCGCCAAAAACCCGATGTCTACGGGGTTTTGTCGTTTTCAGCGAAACGCATCCTGGCAATCTTCCCAGCCGATTCCGACCGGCGCCGCTTGCGTGACCAGCCACGGCAACGCCGTTTTCACCCCATCCTGCTTCACATTGAAATTGATCACCCCGTGCCGCCACAGCAGCATCAGGGTCAGCACCCGTTGCGCGCTCGGGTTGCCCTTGAGTCTGCCGGCGCCGTCCTGGGCGTCGATGTCCCACAGCGCTACCTGTAAACCCTGAGCCTTGAAGAAGCCTTCGGCATCGGCACGGCGCTGTCCATCAGGCGGACGGAACAGGGGCACGTAGTTCTCCGGCAGCTTGCTTTTGACCAGTTCGGCGCTGCGGCGCACCGAGTCCTGCCAGTCCTGCCAGTGGCTGTGGGAACGGAACTCCCAGCCTTGTACGCCGATGCACTGGCTCGAGTAGGTCGCTTGCAGGTTACTCACCGAATGCTCGGCCAAACGCGCCTGGATGTCCTTGCCGAGGACGAAGAACGTCCCGCTCATGTGCGACTTGCGCAGGTACTCGGTGACCCAGGCGGTGTTATCCGGCGCGGCGTTGGCGGCGCTGTCGAAAGTCAGCAGAAACAGCCGGTCATGCATCTCGTCGCCGGTGCGCTCATAGTCGCCGAAACGATCGACTTCACTGCTGGTTTGCGGGAACAACGCGGCCTTGCGCAACTGCTCGTCCAGGTATTGGGTGTGAAACACACGGCTCGGCTCGGCCCACTTGATGTAGTAGCTGTCTGCGCCGACCTGGAACCTGGCGGCCTGCTCGCGCAGGGTGGGCATGTCTTCGACCAGAAAACAGAAGGAGGCATCCTGGTCGCAACTCTGTTGGGCGAAGTTGTAGTTGGCCAGCAGCCGTTGCCACATGCGCTGGCGAACCCGGTTGACCGACTCCAGGTTGATCGTGCGCAGGCCCAGGCGCTGGGCCAGGGCGGGTTCATCCAGCGACTCGCTGGCCAACAGGACACTGGAAAACATGAGGATCTCGGCCCTGGACGCCACGTCGAACAACGTCGGGTTGCCGAGTTTTTCTGGCCAGGTGCTGCGATCGAGCGTCGCCACATCGCCCGGTGCCGCGAGGGCAGCGACGCTCAGTAGCCAGATCGAGATGAGAAAAGCGATACGCAATGGGATGTCTCCATAACAAAACCCGCGCGGCACTATAGCTGATCCACACACACCTCCTGCAGCAACACTGAACCACTGTGGGAGCGAGCTTGCTCGCGATAGCAGTAGTTCAGGCACCATCTTTGGTGAATGTCATACCGCAATCGCGAGCAAGCTCGCTCCCACAGGGTTTTACGCAATCCACCGGCCATCACCTATGGACGCCATAGCTGGAGTCAACACCGACAACCCCCTAGAATCGCCACCACGATTAAAGGAGACGACTTCATGCTGATGGTGATTTCACCCGCCAAGACCCTCGACTATGAAACACCGCCGGCGACCCAGCGCTTCACCCAGCCGCAGTACCTCGACCATTCCCAGGAGTTGATCCTGCAATTGCGTGAGCTGTCCCCGGCGCAGATCAGCGAGTTGATGCACGTCTCCGACAAGATCGGCGGGCTCAACGCCGCGCGCTTCGGCAGCTGGACCCCGGCGTTCACCCCGGAAAACGCCAAGCAAGCTCTACTGGCCTTCAAGGGGGATGTGTACACCGGCATGAATGCGCAAACCCTCAGCGAAGCCGATTTCGATTACGCCCAAAAACACCTGCGCATGCTCTCGGGCCTCTATGGCCTGCTGCGCCCGCTGGACCTGATGCAACCCTACCGCCTGGAAATGGGCACCAGGCTGGCCAACGCCCGGGGCAAGGATTTGTATGCTTTCTGGGGCACACGCATCAGCGAATGGCTGAACGAAGCCTTGGTCGATCAAGGCGATGACGTGCTGCTCAACCTGGCGTCCAACGAGTATTTCTCTGCGGTCAAACGCAACGCCTTGAACGCGCGCATCATCAATACCGAATTCAAGGACCTGAAGAACGGCCAGTACAAGATCATCAGCTTCTACGCGAAAAAGGCCCGCGGCTTGATGAGCCGCTTCGTCATCGACGAACGCATCAACGACCCGGCCACCCTCAAGCAGTTCGACGTTCAGGGCTATCGCTACAGCGCCGAACAGTCCAAGCCGGACAATCTGGTGTTTCTGCGCGATCACGCACCAGAGTGATGCATCCGGTAGGCGCACGACCTCCACAAACCCTCGTGCGCCGACCCTTGACTCACTTCAGCCTTCCCCGCCTTTTCGCCATATTTATGGCGCCAAAAATTCATCACTTGATTTCCTAACTTTAGTTTCACTCGACTTCGATCTTTTTTTTGCGTAGTGGCACTGACTTTTTTTAACAGTAGTGGCAAAAAAATATCTCCGCGGTTGATCCGCCTATATATAAAGGGCGAAACGGCAAGTGCTATCAATTTGAGAGCAGTGCCATCTTTCTCAATATTTCAAGAAATTTCAGATTTGACGATGAGCGGACTGGAACTATGTCCAAATACGCCGCTCATACCACCGGTAACGATTCTCGCCGAGCGTGTACGAGATAACTTACGCAGATAAGCGATTCATGTAGCGAAGTTGTAACACTAACTTGCGCTGACTAATCACTGATTTGGACAACAGCAATCGGACAGGAGATAACGCTATATGACTATCCCCTACAAGGCCACGGCAGCGCCCCTATAAACGTGCTCACCCGAGCACCAGAACGCTTGATCCACGGGCTTTCGGCCTGACATCAAGCGTGCAGGACCTTTGCACCTGCATCTTCTGAAAAGAGGATCTGCTGCATAACAGGGCAAATCATAACAACAAGGCCTAGTTGCGCACACCTTGAGTGCATTTATTTAGCCACTCGTAACTTATATGCCAGCACAGGGCATTGTTGTGCCTGTAAGGCACACTTGCGAGTGCACTAAAACACGCTGAACACCATTAACTCCGGCCATCTAATGGCTTGATCAATACAGAGGTAATTGCGATGCGCATCAGCATTTTTGGTTTGGGTTACGTCGGCGCAGTCTGTGCCGGTTGCCTGTCTGCACGGGGCCATGACGTCGTTGGCGTCGATGTGGCCAAAGACAAGATCGATATGATCAATGCCGGCAAATCGCCGATCGTTGAACCAGGCCTGGGTGAACTTCTGGCCCAGGGCATCCAGACCGGTCGTCTGCGTGGCACCACCAACTTCGCCGAGGCGATTCGCGACACCGACCTGTCGATGATCTGCGTGGGCACGCCGAGCAAGAAGAACGGCGATCTGGAACTGAACTACATCGAGGCGGTGTGCCGCGAAATCGGTTTTGTCCTGCGTGACAAGACCACCCGCCACACCATCGTCGTGCGTAGCACCGTGCTGCCGGGTACCGTGGCCAACGTGGTCATCCCGATTCTCGAAGACTGCTCCGGCAAAAAGGCCGGCGTTGATTTCGGCGTGGCCGTGAACCCTGAGTTCCTGCGCGAAAGCACCGCGATCGCCGACTACGACCAGCCGCCAATGACCGTCATCGGCGAATTCGACAAGGCTTCCGGCGACGTTCTGCAATCGCTGTACGAAGAGCTTGACGCACCGATCATCCGCAAGGACATCGCGGTCGCCGAGATGATCAAGTACACCTGCAACGTGTGGCACGCCACCAAGGTCACCTTCGCCAACGAAATCGGCAACATCGCCAAGGCAGTCGGCGTCGACGGTCGCGAAGTGATGGACGTGGTCTGCCAGGACAAGACCCTCAACCTGTCCCAGTACTACATGCGCCCAGGCTTCGCTTTCGGCGGCTCGTGCCTGCCAAAAGACGTGCGTGCCCTGACCTACCGCGCCGGTTCCCTGGACGTGGAAGCGCCGTTGCTCAACTCGCTGATGCGCAGCAACGAATCCCAGGTGCAGAACGCTTTCGACATCGTTTCCAGCCACGACAAACGCAAAGTCGCCCTGCTGGGCCTGAGCTTCAAGGCCGGCACCGACGACCTGCGTGAAAGCCCGCTGGTTGACCTGGCGGAAATGCTGATCGGCAAGGGCTACGACCTGAGCATCTACGACAGCAACGTCGAGTACGCCCGCGTTCACGGCGCGAACAAGGATTACATCGAGTCGAAGATCCCTCACGTCTCGTCCTTGCTCAACTCCGATTTCGACGCGGTGATCAACAACTCCGACGTGATCATCCTCGGCAACCGTGACGAGAAGTTCCGCGCTCTGGTGCAGGACGTTCCACATGGCAAGCAAGTGATCGACCTGGTCGGTTTCATGTCCAAGGCCACCAGCGTGACTGGCCGGACTGAAGGTATCTGCTGGTAAAGCAGCCGCAAGCTTCAAGCTCCAAGCCGCAAGTTCAAAGCTCCTCGCTTGGGGCTTGAAGCTTGGGGCTTGCAACTGACTTTAGGATTCCGATTATGCACAGGCTAAAACACGGCCTACTCCAGGCCGCCGGGTGGCTGTTCTACCTGAGTTTACTGATGGGCCTCGCCATGGCGTTGCCCGTGTCCACGTTCGACTCCGAGTCGAAGGACTTCATTTTCCTGATCGGTATCGTCGGTATCTGGCGCTACTCGATGGGTGCCACGCACTTTGTGCGCGGCATGATTTTTCTGTACATCGTCTACCCGCACCTGCGGCGCAAAGTGCGCAAACTGGGTAAAGCGGCTGACCCGTCCCATGTGTTCCTGATGGTCACCAGTTTCCGCATCGACGCGCTGACCACTGCGCAGGTCTACAGCTCGGTAATCCGCGAAGCCATCGACTGTGGCCTGCCGACCACCGTGGTCTGCTCCATCGTGGAAATGTCCGATGAACTGCTGGTCAAAAGCCTGTGGAACCGGATGAACCCGCCGTCCCGGGTGAAACTCGACTTCGTGCGCATTCCCGGCACCGGCAAGCGCGATGGCCTGGCCTACGGCTTCCGCGCCATCTCCCGGCACCTGCCGGATGATCGCGCCGTGGTCGCAGTGATCGATGGCGACACCGTGCTTGCCGAAGGCGTGGTGCTCAAGACCGTGCCGTGGTTCCAGATGTTCGGCAACGTCGGTGGCCTGACCACCAACGAATTCTGCGAGGTGCGCGGCGGCTACATCATGAGCGAATGGCACAAGCTGCGTTTCGCCCAGCGCCACATCAACATGTGCTCGATGGCCTTGTCCAAGCGCGTGCTGACCATGACCGGCCGCATGTCGGTGTTCCGCGCCACCGTGGTCACCAACCCGGACTTCATCGCCGACGTGGAAAGCGATTCGCTGCAACACTGGCGCCTGGGTCGCTTCAAGTTCCTTACCGGCGATGACAAGTCGAGCTGGTTCAGCTTGATGCGCCTGGGCTACGACACGTTCTACGTGCCCGACGCGGCGATCAACACCGTTGAACACCCGCCGGAAAAGAGCTTCATCAAGGCCAGCCGCAAACTGATGTTCCGCTGGTACGGCAACAACCTGCGGCAGAACTCCCGTGCCCTGGGCCTGGGGATCAAACGCCTCGGCGTGTTCACTTCGGTGGTGCTGTTCGACCAGCGCGTGTCGATGTGGACCTCGCTGCTGGGCCTGACCGTGGCGTTGATCGCCAGCTTCAAGTACGGCACCGCGTTCATCCTGGTGTACCTGCTGTGGATCGGCATTACCCGCCTGATCCTGACCGTGCTGCTGTCCTGCTCCGGTCACCGGATCGGCCCGGCTTACCCGGCGATTCTCTATTACAACCAGATCGTCGGCGCGCTGGTGAAGATCTACGTGTTCTTCCGCCTCGACAAACAGTCCTGGACTCGCCAGCCCACTTCTCTGACCCGTGATCTCGCCAGCTTTCAACGTTGGTTCAACACCTGGTCGTCTCGGACCATGACCTTCTCTGCCGGCAGCATTTTTGTCGCCGTGCTGCTGTTGATGGTCTGACCGAACTCGCCTGAATTAACTAGGAAAACGCCCTTATGAATACCGCCGTCAACGCCAACGTAGTGCATGAATCCGAAGCCCAGCGCCAACACGCCCGAGTGAAAATCCCGGCCAAGCTGCGTTTCTTCGGCCCCGACCGGACACCGGTCGAAGCCCGGGTGATCGACCTGTCCGCCGGTGGCCTGGCGTTCAACGCCGGTCAGTTGCCGCTGAAGATCGGTGACGTGTACAAGGCCCGCCTGCAATTCCTCATCGACAACCTCGGCCTGGCCATCGACGTCGAGTTGCAGGTCCGCTCCTTCGATCGCGAGACCGGACGCGCCGGCTGCCAGTTCCAGAACCTGGAACCACGGGACATCTCGACCCTGCGTCACCTGATCACTTCGCACCTGGCTGGCGACATCGTCAGCGTGGGTGAAATGCTGGCGACCCTGCAGCGCGACAACTTCACCAAAGCGCGCAAGTTGAAGGACGGCGGCCACGGCATGACCGCGTTCGGCCGCATGAAAGCCGTAACCTTCAGCCTGGGGGTCTTCGTTGTCGGCCTGGCTGCATTCGGTTTTGTTTTCAAATCGGTGTACGGCATGTACTTCGTCAGCCACGCCCAGGCCGGTCTGGTCAGCGTGCCGGGCGTGAACATCACCATGCCCCGCGACGGCACCGTGCAGAGTCTGGTGAAAGCCGACGGCGTGGCCGCCAAGGGCGCACCGCTGGCGACCTTCAGCACCAGCATGCTCGACGTGCTCAAGGGTCATCTCGACGAAGACCAACTGGCCCCGGCCAAGGTTGCAGAACTGTTCGGCAAGCAGATGACCGGCACCCTGACCTCGCCGTGCGACTGCACCGTGGCCCAGCAAATGGTCGCCAACGGTCAGTACGCCAGCAAGGGCGACGTGATCTTCCAACTGGTCCCGCGCAACAGCGAAGCCAACGTTGAAGCGCGCTTCTCCTATCGCCAGTTCGGCGAGGTGCGCCCGGGTACTTCGGTGCGCTTCCAGATCGCCGGCGAGGACAAGAGCCGCACCGGCAAGATCGTCAGCAGCACCAGCCTGAAAAGCGCCGACCTGTCTTCGGACATCCGCGTGCTGATCCAGCCGGACGAAACCCTGGACAGCTCCCTCGCCGGCCGCCCGGTGGAAGTCAGCAGCGACCGTGGCCCGAACCTGAACTGGCTGATCGACAAAGCCATGGCTGTCGGTCTTTAAGTCGAGGACATGCCTGTGACTACTCCAACCCTCAACACGCCGCCGACCCTGTGGGAGCGAGCTTGCTCGCGATGGGATCGACGCGGTCTGTCTGATGCACCGAGCCAGCCGCATCGCGAGCAAGCTCGCTCCCACATGGGATTTGCGTTCTGTTCGCTAGCCCTGGCGGTCAGCCTCAGCGGTTGCGCCGGCCTGCCCGACCAGCGCCTGGCCAACGAAGCACTCAAACGTGGCGATACCGCCACCGCCGCGCAGAACTACCGGCAACTGGCCGACCTGGGCTACAGCGAAGCCCAGGTCGGCCTGGCCGATATCCAGGTCGACAGCCGTGATCCGGCGCAGATGAAACAGGCCGAGGCGACCTACCGCGCCGCGGCCAGCGTTTCGCCGCGCGCCCAGGCACGTCTCGGTCGACTGCTGGTAGCCAAGCCCGGTTCCACCGAAGCCGAGCAGCACGAAGCCGAAACCCTGTTGAAAAAAGCCGCTGCGGCAGGCGAAGGCAACACGCTGATCCCGTTGGCGATGCTGTACCTGCAATACCCGCACAGTTTTCCCAACGTGAACGCGCAGCAGCAGATCAGCCAATGGCGTGCCGAGAACAAACCGGAAGCCGGTCTGGCGCAGGTGCTGCTCTATCGCACCCAGGGCACCTACGACCAGCATCTGGATGACGTGGAAAAAATCTGCAAGGCCGCGCTCAACACCAGCGACATCTGCTACGTCGAGCTGGCCACGGTCTATCAGAAACAGGCCAAGCCAGAGCAACAGGCCGAGCTGATCAAGCAGATGCAAGCGGCGCACGCCCAAGGCCGCGTTTCGGCGCAGCGCGTGGACAGCGTCGCCCGCGTGCTCGCCGATGCGTCCCTGGGCAAGACCGACGAGAAGACCGCACAGTCGCTGCTCGAACCGATTGCACCGGGCTACCCGGCGTCATGGGTCAGCCTCGCGCAACTGCTCTACGACTTCCCGGAACTGGGCGACGTCGACCAGATGATGAAGTACCTGGACAACGGCCGCGCCGCCGACCAGCCCCGCGCCGAACTGTTGCTGGGCAAGCTCTACTTCGAAGGCAAGCTGGTGCCGGCTGACGCCAAGGTCGCCGAAGCGCATTTCCAGAAAGCCGTTGGTCGCGAAGTCGCCGCCGATTACTACCTCGGCCAGATCTACCGCCGTGGCTACCTGGGCAAGGTCTATCCGCAGAAGGCCCTCGATCATCTGTTGACCGCTGCGCGCAACGGCCAGAACAGCGCCGACTTCGCCATCGCCCAACTGTTTTCCCAAGGCAAGGGCACCAAGCCTGATCCACTCAACGCCTACGTCTTCAGCCAATTGGCCCTGGCCCAGAACACCCCGCAAGCCACCGAGCTTGCGCAAACAATCCAAACGCAATTGCCGCCCGACCGGTTGGCCGAAGCCCAACGCCTGTTGAAACAAGAACAGGCCGTGCGCGGTGCCCTGAGCCCGAACACGCCGGAACTGCACACCCTGCAAGAAGAAGTCAGCGAGGAATCCCAATGAAGTTGAATCCATTCATGAAGGCCGGCATCGGCCTGACATTCGCGCTGATCTGGTCTTGCCCGACGCTCGCTGCGATGACTGAAACCAAGAACTTCGGCCTGGACGTGAAAATCACCGGCCAGTCCGAAGACGACCGTGACCTCGGCACCGCTCCCGGCGGCGACGTCAACGGCGTCGGCCTGGACCTGCGTCCGTGGGTCTACGGCGAAAG
Source organism: Pseudomonas sp. P4_C1 (assembly GCF_056402155.1). Classification (NCBI taxonomy): domain Bacteria; kingdom Pseudomonadati; phylum Pseudomonadota; class Gammaproteobacteria; order Pseudomonadales; family Pseudomonadaceae; genus Pseudomonas; species Pseudomonas sp. P4_C1. The sequence continues at coordinate 5,557 of NZ_JBFUHY010000003.1, read as the reverse complement.
CGGCGCGTGGAGCGCCTACGCCATGGGGCAGGCGGTGACGTCCACCGACATCATCGAAACCGACACCCTGCAACAGTCCGATGGCGCCGAAAACACCGACAGCAATGATCGCCAGACCAAGAAAAACTACCTGGCCATGCGTGAGTTCTGGGTCGGTTACAGCGGCTTCACGCCCTACCCTGGCGAGATCCTGAAGTTCGGTCGCCAGCGCCTGCGCAACGACGACGGCCAATGGCGCGACACCAACATCGAAGCCCTGAACTGGACCTTCGACACTACCCTGCTGCGCGCCAACGTCGGTATCGCCGAACGCTTCAGCGAGTACCGTACCGACCTCAAGGAGCTGTCACCGCAAGACAAGGATCGCCTGCACGCCTACGCCGATGCCGCGTACCAGTGGACCCCGGGCAACTGGGTTGGCATTCGCGGTCATCACACGCACGACAACGGCAAGCTCGACTTCCCGGAGCCGGGTGTGCCGGCGGATTCGCTGGACAAGAAACAGAACGGCGACATCAGCTGGCTCGGCCTGACCGCCGACAGCGACGCGTACAACTGGCGCAATACCAACACCGTCAATTACTGGGGCAGCATCACCGGCATGAGCGGCGACGTCGACAAGGTCAACCCGCTGAACGCCGATGGCACGCCGCCGGCTGAAGCCAAGCGCGGTGAAAACCTCAATGGCTGGGCCACCGATCTCGGCGTGCGTTTGCGCCTCGATCCGCAATGGCAAGTCGGTGCCGCCTATGCCCGCGCCAGCGCCGAGTACGAACAGAACGGCCTGGAAAGCAACCGCTCGAACTACACCGGCACCCGCTCGCGCGTGCACCGTTTCGGCGAAGCCTTCCGTGGCGAAATGAACAACATGCAGAGCGCCACCCTGTTCGGTTCGTGGATGCTCAACGACGAATACGACGCCAGCCTGATCTACCACAAATTCTGGCGTGTCGACGGCAACAAGCCGGTCGGCAGCAATGGCATCAACGCCGTCCAGAACAACACCGACGACGTCACCGGCGCGATCCTTTCCAGCACTTCGCTGCCGCTGAACGATGGCGAAAAAGACCTCGGTCAGGAAATGGACCTGGTGGTGACCAAGTACTTCAAGCAAGGCCTGTTGCCGGCGTCGATGAGTCAGGCGATCGATGAGCCTTCGGCTCTGGTGCGTTTCCGCGGCGGCGTGTTCAAGCCGGGTGATGCGTACGGCAAGGAAGTCGATTCGTACATGCACCGCGCGTTCATCGACGTGATCTGGCGCTTCTGATGCACATTGCGAAGGGAGTCCCCGACATGAACAGAGCCAAGAAAGGTTCCATGACYTTGCTGGCCGGCGCGATGCTGCTGGCCAGCGCGGCTGCCTTCGCCAACGTGGAGCCGGCCAAGGCGCCGGCTGGCGCGCAACAAGGCAAACCGGCGACCATCGCCAAGGAACTGCAACAGGCCAAGACCTATACCGTCAGCAGCGCACCGACCGCGCCGCTGGAACTGGCCACGCCGAAGTTGCCTGACATCTCCGGCTACACCGCCGAGGCCATCGCGGCAAAAATCGTACGCAGCAAACCGGGCAAGATCAGCGTGCGCCGGATGATGCAGGAAGACGCCCTGAAGGACTTCATCGGTGGCGACAACAAGATGGCCGAGTGGGTGGTGCGTCAGCACGGCATCCCCCAGGCGATCTTCGTCGACGACGGCTACATGAACCTCAAGGACCTGGCGAAGAAGCTGCCCAAGCAGTACTTCAGTGAAACCTCGCCGGGTGTGTTCCTCTCGCGGTTGCCGATCGTGGTCGGTCGCCACGGCATCCTGGAAATCGACAAGCAGACCCAGGAACTGCGCCTGTCCCAGGAGGCCGGTGCGTTCCTGGTCAACGACGGCCAGCTGTTCGTTCGCGATACCAAAATCACTGGCTGGCGCGAGAAGGACAACGGCCCGGCGACGTTCACTTCGCCCAAGGAATTCCGTCCGTTCCTGCTGGCCTGGGGCGGCACCGAGACCTACATCGCCAACAGCAAGATCGCCAGTTTCGGCTACGCCAACAGTAAGTCCTACGGCGTGAGTATTTCCCAGTACACGCCGAACATGGCCAAGGTGCTCAAGCGTCCTGAGCCGACCGGCTGGATCGTCGGCTCCGAATTCTCGGACATGTGGTACGGCTTCTACTGCTACGAAACCCGCGACTTCGTGGTCAAGGGCAACACCTACAAAGACAACATCGTCTATGGCATCGACCCGCACGACCGCTCCCACGGCCTGATCATCGCCGACAACACGGTGTTTGGTACGAAGAAGAAGCACGGGATCATTATTTCCCGTGAGGTCAACGACAGCTTCATCTTCAACAACCGCAGCTACGACAACCACCTCTCGGGGCTGGTGATCGACCGTAACAGCGTGAACAACCTGATCGCCCACAACGAGATCTACCAGAACCACACCGACGGCATCACCCTCTACGAGAGTGCCGACAACCTGCTGTGGGGCAATCGCGTGTTGAGCAACAAGCGCCACGGCATCCGCATTCGTAACAGCGTGAACATTCGCCTGTACGAAAACGTCGCCATGGCCAACGGCCTGACCGGCGTCTATGGCCACATCAAGGACCTGAGCAACACCGACCGTGACATCAAGCTCGACCCGTTCGACGCCCAGGTGTCGCTGATCGTGGTCGGCGGTGAACTGGCGGCCAACGGCAGTGGCCCGCTCTCCATCGACTCGCCGCTGAGTGTCGAGCTGTATCGCGTGTCGATGCTCGCACCGACCAAATCCAGCGGCATCAGCTTCACCGGCATCCTTGGCGATCGTCAGGATGAAATTCTCGACCTGCTGGTACGCCAGCAGAAAGCCGTGCTGATCGACCCTGTCGAACGCCAGACCGAAATGCGGGACTGAGGATAATCTTATGCACCCACACTTGATCAAATTACTCAGCCTGTCGGCCCTGACCGCCGGCATTCTCGCGGCCAGCGGTGGCGCGCGTGCCGATGAAGCTGCCGTTAAAGCAAGCCCACCGAAATTCAGCGCCGAACCGTGCTGCAGCCTGTGCCCGGCCGCCCACGACGCGAAGAACTACACCACCCGTTACCAGCAGAACTTCACCACGCTGGTGCAGGCCCAAGGCGACTGGTTGTTCCGGACCCAGGAAGACCTGCGCACCGAATTCGACACCACGCCCGCCGGCTACAAGCGCATGAAGCAACTGCACGATGCGTTCAAGAGCAAAGGTGTGGAGCTGGTTGTCGTGTACCAGCCGACCCGTGGCCTGGTGAACCGCAACAAGCTCAACCCGGCGGAGAAAGCCAGCTACGACTTCGACAAGGCACTGAAGAACTACAAGTCCATGCTCGGTCGTTTCGCGCAGATGGGCTATGTCGTTCCGGACTTGTCGCCACTGACCAACGAGTCGTTGCCCGACACCCTGCCCGCCCACGATTTCTACTTCCGCGGCGACCAGCACTGGACGCCGTACGGTGCTCAGCGCACGGCGAAAATCGTCGCTGAGAAGGTCAGGCAATTGCCTGAATTCGCCGACATTCCCAAGCGCGAATTCGAGACCCACAAGTCGGGTCGCATGGGCAAGACCGGAACATTGCACAACATGGCCGGTCAACTCTGTGGCACCAGCTACGCGATCCAGTACATGGATCAGTTCACCACCGAGCCGAAGGGCGAAGCGGGCGATGGCGATCTGTTCGGCGAGTCCGGCAACCCGCAGATCACCCTCGTCGGTACCTCCCACAGTGGCAAGAACTACAACTTCGCCGGTTTCCTCGAAGAGGCCATCGGCGCCGACATCCTCAACGTGGCGTTCCCCGGCGGTGGCCTGGAAGGTTCGATGCTGCAGTACCTGGGCAGCGACGAATTCCAGAAGAACCCGCCGAAGATTCTCATCTGGGAATTCTCGCCGCTGTACCGCCTCGACCAGGAAACCATCTACCGCCAGATGATGGCGCTGCTGGACAACGGTTGCGAAGGCAAGGATGCGCAGATGTCCGGCAGCGCCACGCTCAAACCGGGCAAAAACGAGTTGATGGTCAACAGCAAGAACATGGACTTGCGCAACGGTAGCCACCAGCTCGACATCCGCTTCGCCGACACCTCGGTGAAAACCCTGCAAGCCACCCTCTGGTACATGAACGGTCGCCACGAGGACATCAAGATCGACAAACCGGAAACCTCCGAGACTGACGGGCGTTTCGCTTTCGAGTTGCGCACGGACGAAGACTGGGCCTCGCAGAACCTGCTGGCCGTTGAAGTCCAGGGCCCCGAAGCCGGTGCCGCGCCACAGAAAGTCGAAGCGAAAATTTGCAAACGCAACGTGTTCCCGGGCGCCGAGCAGCGTACTGCTTCGGTCGGGCAATGAGGTCTGCCATGCGCAATCCGAAATTTTCAACACTGTTGGCACCGACGCTTTTGAGCCTGGCGATGTTCGCCGGAGCCACACAAGCGGCTGCGCCACTGCGTCCACCCCAGGGCTATTTTTCACCTGTGGATAAATTCAAGACGGGCGACAAGAGCGAAGGCTGCGATGCAATGCCGACGCCGTACACCGGCTCGTTGCAATTTCGCAGCAAGTACGAAGGTTCGGACAAGGCCCGCGCGACCCTGAACGTGCAGTCGGAAAAAGCCTTTCGCGAGAGCACCGCCGACATCACCAAGATCGAGCGCGGCACCAGCAAGCGCGTGATGCAGTTCATGCGGGACGGTCGCCCGGAACAACTGGAATGCACATTGAGCTGGCTGGCGGCCTGGGCCCAGGCCGACGCGCTGATGTCCAAGGACTTCAATCACACCGGCAAGTCGATGCGCAAATGGGCATTGGGCAGCATGGCTTCGGCGTATATCCGCCTGAAGTTTTCCGACTCCCATCCCCTGGCCACCCATCAACAGGAAGCCCAGTTGATCGAAGCCTGGTTCAGCAAGATGGCCGACCAGGTGGTCAGCGACTGGGACAACCTGCCGCTCGACCAGACCAACAACCACTCGTACTGGGCAGCCTGGTCGGTGATGGCCACTTCCGTCGCCACCAACCGTCGCGACCTGTTCGACTGGGCGGTGAAGGAATACAAGGTCGGCGCCAATCAGATCGACGCCGACGGCTACCTGCCCAACGAACTCAAGCGCCAGCAACGGGCCCTGGCCTACCACAACTACGCCCTGCCGCCGCTGGCGATGATCGCCAGTTTCGCCCAGGTCAACGGTGTGGATCTGCGCCAGGAAAACAATGGCGCACTGAAACGCCTGGGTGATCGGGTGCTGTCCGGGGTTAAAGACCCGGAGCAGTTCGAGAAAAAGAACGGCAAGGACCAGGACATGACCGACCTGAAAGAGGGCATGAAATTCGCCTGGCTCGAACCGTTCTGCTCGCTCTACACCTGTACGCCGGACGTGCTGGACAAAAAGCACAAGATGCAACCGTTCAAGAACTTCCGCCTCGGCGGTGACCTGACCAAGGTCTACGACCCGGCCAATGACAAGGGCAGCAAGGGTTCCTAGGGCAAACACAAACCTTTGTAGGAGTGAGCCTGCTCGCGATGACTGAGTGTCAGGCAACACC